>JALEKO010000041.1 GCA_022769085.1 Peptoniphilaceae bacterium | reverse complement strand
ATTGCAAATAAAAATGATTACTTTTTCCACGTAAAAAATAATCCGGGAAGCCATGTAATTTTAAAGAACGATAACGATATTGTAGATGAAGATATAATAATAGCTGCTTTCTTAGCTGCAAATCATTCTTCAATTAGCGATGAAATTTCTGTAGAAGTTGATTATACAAAGAAAAAATATGTAAAAAAGCCTAAGGGTGCAAAGCCTGGAATGGTATATTATGAAAATTTTAAAACTATTAATGTAAATCCAACCGAAAATTTAGATAAAAATTATAAATTAATAAATGAATAAATATATTTTTATTACTTGCTATTTTTTCAATATAATGGTATCATTTAGCAGTATAATATAATTATCGGAGGTGAGCATATGGCAAATATTAAGTCTGCAAAAAAAAGAATAAGCGTTTCAAGAAGACAAGCTGCTGAAAATAAGATAAGAAAATCTCAGATTAAAACATATATAAGACATTTTGATGAATGCTTGGAAGCTGGAGAATTAGAAAAAGCTAGTGAATATATTAAGCTTGTTGACAAAAAATCTAAACAAGCTGCAAGCAAGAATGTTATTCATAAAAACAAAGCAGCAAGAACAACTTCTAGATTAACTAAAAAACTTAATGCTGCAATGGCTTAGTTATTAAGATCGTTAAATAGGTATTGCAAATATGATCTTAGTTGCAATATCAATTTTGACGATTTTTTTTTACCATTTAGATATGAAAAATTCTAAGGCAACTTTCATATTAAATTTTAAAGATTTTGAACTTATATCTATTTCAAAAGACGTGTTATAGAGTTTAATGAGTTCAGATAATTTAAAATTTTTAATATAAGTTTTATCCTTTTTTAGTTCAAAATTTGAAATTTTTAACAAATTTCTAATATAATCATCAGAAAAATTATAATTTATCAACGTTTTTATTCCTATTAAATTTCTAATATGTCTTACAATCATAAAAAACACTTTAAACAAATCTTCTCCCTGATTGTATATAAATTCAAATGTACTTAAAGCATCTGTTATATTTTTTTGAGATAAAAAATCTGTCAATTGAAAAATATTTGCATCTGTTATATTTTCTAATTGTGAATTAATATCTTCAATATTTACAATTTCATTATGAGAATTTGAAATAATTTTATCAACGCTATTTATAACAGAATATAAATCTGTATTACTTTCATCTGAGAAATAAGCCAAAGAATTTATAATTATATCTATCAATTTTAAAGTGATCTTTTTATTATTTTTTGAAAATCTTTTTCCGATAAAATTTACAAGTTGTTTGTAATTTAATTTTGATATATTAACAATATTTTGATTTTTTAAAATTGATTTATAAAATTTTCCTTTGAAAATAGGTTTATCTGTAAATATAAAAAGTGTAGAATAATTTGGAAAATTTTTAAAATCATTCATTAAAGGGTTAAGCACATCTTCATACTGATTTATCATATTTTTTGAAAAATCAACATTTTGCCAAATTATATATTTTTTTTCATCTATTATAGGATATGTATCAATTGAAGTTTTTAAATCTTCATAATTTATATAATTTTTAAAATTTATAAAATTAAAATCTGGAACTGTAAGTTCTTTTTTTATGTTATCAATAATATTATCTTTCAAATATGCTTCTTCATATTCGCAAAGAAAAATTCCTGATAAATTTTTTTCGCTTAGCTTTTCAATTACATCTATGTAATTCATTTGAAGAAACCTCCTTCAATATACTTTTCAACTTTATATCTTCCATTTTTAAATATAATTTTAACAAAACCGTCACTTTGAGTATTATATACATCAATTCCCTTTAAATTTTTTAAAACTTGTTTTGATGGATGACCATATGTATTATTTTTACCAGCAGAGATCAAGGCGATTTTTGGTTTTACATTATTTAAAAATTTTTTACTTGTTGAATTTTTTGATCCATGATGACTTACTTTTAATATGTCAGCTTTTATATTTAGTTCATCCTCATAATTTGAACTTAAATCTCCTAGTGTTAATATTTTACTATTTCCTATTTTAATCAATAATCCTAAAGATCTATCATTACTTTCAATTGTATTTAAAGCGGAAACTACTTTTATAGTTATGTCTTTTGAAAGCTTTAATTTATCTCCTTCTTGTAAAGAATGAACTTTTTTGTAACTTTTAAAATTATTATTTTCATATTTATTTACAAAAATTTTTTCTACTTTAAAATTTTTTTTAATTATTTTAAGATTTCCACTATGGTCTATATCAGAATGACTAATGAATATTGCATCTATTTTACTTACTCCCATATATTTCAATACAGGTATCATTATATTTTTCCCAGAATTAAATTTTGAATAATTACTTCCTCCAACATCAAAAAGATATGTCCTATTTTTATTTTGCAATATAAACGCATCACCTTGACCTATATCAATCATAGAAAATGAAACAGGTTCAAAATATTTCCAATTCATAATAAAAATAATTAAAATAGAAGTTGAAATAATAAAAAATATATTTCCCTTTTTTGTTGATTTCTTCATCCTAATTATAGTTAATATTATAGATACAGAAATAACTAAAAGAATAACATTTATTGGTTGAAATTCAAAATTTAATAAATCTATCTTTGAAAATAATTCTACCACAAAATCAATTATAAAAATAAAAAAGTCTAAAATAGTAAAGATAGGTGTAATTAATATTCCTAAAAAAGGATACAAAAACAAAATTAAAAACATCATATAAAGTGAAATAGTAAAAATAGGAACTACGACAATGTTTGCTAGTAAAGATAAAAAATTAATTTTATTAAAATAAAATACAATAAATGGAAATAATGTTAACTCAACTGAAAAAGTTAAAACTACTGATTTATAAAAATTTTTTTCTATTTTTAAAATTTTTAGAAATTTTTCATAAACAACAAAAATGGAAAACACACACATAAAGCTTAGTATAAAACCTGCATTAAAAAATGAAAATGGATTTATTAAAAGCATTATAAAACATGTAGAAGAAAGTTTATTAATTTTATCCGATGGCTTTTGAGTTAAAAAACCTATAAAGTCAATTAAATTCATTATAATTACTCTAATTATAGAAAAAGAAAATCCTAAAATAAAAGAATAAAAAAAGGCTAATACAATAGAAAAAATTTTAATTTTTTTGTAGTCAAAACTAAAAATTTCTCCAATTAATGTCATCAATGTCAAAAGCAAATCAACATGTAATCCTGAAACTACCATAATATGCGATAATCCTAAATTTTGGATATTTGTTAAATCATATAATTTTTCACCAATAAGTACATTTAAGACAAATTCTGCATTTTTTTTGTTTAAGTTTGAATAAAAAATTTTTTTAATATAATCTTTAAAAACTCTTTTTATTGTATATATTTTAGAAAAATCAGAAATAACCTTATGGTTTTTAATTTCAGTTAATTTACTTGTTATGTTTTTACTTATTAAATAGTTTCTATAATTAAAAAGTCCAGGATTTGTATTTTTACTAGGAATTTCAACTTTCACTTCTGATTTTACGTAGTCTGATATATTATAATTATTTTTTGATACAAAAATAACTTTTTCTTTTATATAATTATTTTCATATTTATGTACATAACCTTCATATTGAAAAAAATCTTCTTTTTTTACCTTTTCAATTATTAAAATTTCGGCATAATTTTTATTTCCGTTATATTTATTAAGCAAAAATGAATTAAATTTTAAGTGTGAAATTAAAATACCAATTAATAAAGAAATTGCCAAAATTGAAATAAATTTATATTTTTTTGAAAAAACAAAAATCAAGCTTAGAATCATTGTTAAAAAAATGAATTCACTTGGTAAGCTTTCATTATAAATAAATATAAGTGTTCCCAATATAAAAAATAATAAAATCAATTGTGGCAATCTTCTCATTTTTACCTCTTCTAAAAAGAAATATCAATATCCGTTTTTATAAATATCTTCTATTTTTATCCTCGATAGTACTCCATCACTCATTGAAACAATTGTATAAACATAATTTTCATCTTCAAAAACCATTCCTTTACTAATATGTTTAACTCCATTTATTTCAGCTAAATAGTATATATAGCTACCAAGAGTATGAATTATTTTATCAGAATTAATAGATATACCATAATCTCTTTTAAGTTTTGTTAAAGATATTGAAGCTTTATATGATTTATCAAATTTAGCCATTAAATGGTGATCATTTAAAATATATGTCAAAATTAGAAATGCTATTGCAAATGATATAGTTCCAATTAAAAGTTCTGTCATTGTATGTGCTTTTATTACCATTTTTTTAGATATAACAAAAAGCACAAGAGTAACTACAGATTCATAAGACCTAGTTATTATCATAATTGAAAGTTCAATTCCGATTATACAAAGTAAAACATGCTCCAAGAACTCCATGAAAAGAGCATAGTCTGTAGTTCTATCTTCAAATAAAATCGATTTCAAATATCCGATAAGCTCTGGAAGATCAAAAATAACTCCTATCAAAACAACTATTGCTATGACTATTTCAAGATATCCAATAAATTTAAATAACCATTTCTCAATTAATTCTTTCATATTACCTCACAAAATAAAAAGTTTAGAGAAATAAAGTTTATAAAACATCATTTCTCTAAATTAAAGTATATTTTTATGAATTCCCATTAATTATTCATAATCTACACCTTCTGTATAATTTCCAGATGCATTCCAAAGCAAAAATTCATTAAATCCAGAATCATATATGGCATTTACCTCAGCTTGTACGGCATCCTTTGTATAAACCATGTAATTTCCTTCTCCAAGATAAGAAGCTGTAAAATCTTGCAACCAAGGTCTTGTCTTAGGTCTATGATCTAGACTTTTAAATATTTCATCTTCTGCTTTCATATAGCTCATAACTAATTGATATGGCTCTAAATCTGGAATTTCAATATCAAAGCTTCCATTTCCCCAATGACTTGGATATATCATTGAGCTCATTACATCAACTTCATTTGCAAGTGATGAAAAATCTTGTCCAATTCCTTCAGCTCTTCCTACCTGCATAGCATATCCAAAAACATCTATTCCTATTGGAACATTTACTTTTGATAATTTGTCTCTTGCATATGAAACAAAATCAGTTATTGCTTTTACCCTTTTTTCTCCATCAGTTAAATCAAGTGTTTCATAATCTCCATAAGAATAAATAAGCTGATCACTTAAATTTTCAAATCCTTCCGCAAACCTTACATAATCAAATTGAATCTCATCAAACCCAACTTTAGCTGAAAGTAATGCAAGAGATACATCATAATCCCATACATCCTTCAAAAACGGATTCATAAATGTTTCCCCCATATCGTTTTTCCATACGGTTCCATCTTGATTTGTAAAAGAATATTCAGGATGAGCATCAGTAATAACAGAATCTTTAAAAGTCGTTATCCTCCCAATTACATATATTTTATTTTTATGCATTTTTTTTATAAACTTTTTTGGGTTAATAATTGATACAGATGAATAATTTATATCAGAATTATCTGTTTCAAATCCAAAAATAACATTTCCCCAATCGTCTTTAACATCTATAACTATAGTGTTCAATCCTCTTGATTTTAACATATCTATTAAATTATCCTGAGAAACATCATCTGCAACATTCCATGCGTTAACATATATACCCTTAACACCATTTTTAGGATAATATTTACTTTGTTTTTCCTTTAAAGAAAAATTTTTATCAGAATTATTTACTGAATAATCATCTGGAGTCATACCAACTTCATATTCTTTTCCAATTTCATTTGATATATCATTTTCAGTAGTATAAGCTTTTGAAGTATTATCAGATGAATTGCTAACATTATCTTTTTTATCCAGAGCTGAACATGATGTTAAAATTAAAGAAAAGCTCAATAGTAAAATAAAAGATAAATTTTTAATTTTTTTCATAAAATCTCTTTTCTAAAAATAAAGAGAGATGCAAAAGCGATCTCTCTATAACATTTTAAATTATTTAACAACTTCAGTAACAACTCCTGATGCTACTGTTCTTCCGCCTTCTCTGATGGCAAATCTTAATCCTTCTTCCAATGCTATTGGTTTTTGTAATATTACATTGAATTCTGCATTGTCTCCTGGCATTA
>JALEKO010000032.1 GCA_022769085.1 Peptoniphilaceae bacterium | reverse complement strand
TTATTAAAAAATTTATTAGTTTTTTAAAATCATATTTTATAAAAGGAGATATAACAAAATATAAATTATCAAATCCACTAAGAATATCGTTAAATTTATAAAAATATATATTGTCCGCCATTTTTAAAAGTTCTAAATCATATTCAGAATTTATCAACTCCAAATTAACTTCTTTTATTACACTTTTATTTTCTTTAGGATATGATTTATATTCTGCATTACTTATCCTTTTATAACTTTTAAAAATCTTTTCATTAAGACTTTCAATTGATTTTCTTCTTAAAGAATTTATTTCCTTTTTGGGTATAAAAGATCCATCTTCAATTTCAATTTCAATTTCTTTAGCTTTATATATTGTACTATTTGTTTTAGATAAACTATTAATAACATAATTATCATCTATTGAAAAGTTTTTTGATTTTTCAGTTTTTATTTTTGAATTTATAACAATATTGTAGTTTTTATAGCTTAATATAAGTTTTGGAAACTTTCCAATTTTTGATTTAAATTTAAAATTTATATTTCTTTTTTTTAAACCTTCATTTTCTTTTAAATCGTATGATATTTTTGAAGAATTTAACATCAATACATCTGAATTAATTTTTGCATCATTAAAATTAATTAAATCAATTTTTTCGCCTTTTTCATAATTTTTTGTTGCTGTATATGGAAGTTTTTTTCCTTTATTAGTTATTATTTGTAAAATTGAATCCTTATATATTTTTGAAAAAAATTTTATATAATTTATTCCATTATTTTTTTCAATTTTACCAACTACTCTATGACCATAATTTTCTTTTAAATCTATATAATTATCATTTTGGTCAAAAATAAATCCACTAGAATATCCTCTATTTGAAACATCTACTAAGCCTTCTTTATTTATATTTCTGTTATTTATAGCATTTTTATAATTTTTTACACTTTCAAAGACATACTCTTTGCTTTTCATTCTGCCTTCAATTTTAAAACTTTTAATTCCAGCATCTAATAAATCATTTATTCTATCTATTGTACATAAATCTTTCATACTAAGAAAATAATCAGAAGTATCTGTTATCTTTTTTCCATTTTCTCTTGATAATTCATATAATTTTCTACAAGGTCCAGCACATCTTCCTCTATTTGCTGATCTTTGTCCTAAAAATGAACTCATGTAGCATTGTCCGCTAAAGCTTACACAAAGTGCACCGTGAACAAATACTTCTGTTTCGATGCCTATTTGTGTAATTTTTTTTATTTCTTCAATAGGAGTCTCTCGTGCTATTACAATTCTAGAAAATCCTATATCCTTTAAATATTTTGCTCCATAAATATCATTTACAGCCATTTGAGTCGATGCGTGAAATTCTATATTTTTAAAATGCTTTTTAAGTATTTTAAAAAGACCAATATCCTGAATTATAAATGCGTCTGCCCCCATTTCATAAAGCTTTTTTGAATAGAAAAAAATTTTTTCAATTTCGCTATCTTTTATCAAAGTATTTAATGTTATATAGACTTTCTTTCCAAATAAATGCATTTTATCTATTAATGCTTCGATATTATCAAGAGTGAAGTTTTTAGCATATGCTCTTGCACCAAAATCATCTAATCCTACATAAATTGCATCAGCATTTGCATTCAGTGCTGCTATTGCCATATCATCATTACCAACTGGTGCTAATATTTCTATTTCACTCATTTATCTTCACTTATAAGCTCTTCTATATCTTTTTCCAAACTCGAATTGGTTTCTTGCAATGTGGATATTAATTCCCTTAAAGTTTTTAAATCATTTTCTTTTTGATTAATATCTCTTTTTAACGATTCATTTTTAATACTTAATTGCTTTACTCGTTCATTTAACTTTTGTATAGTTTGTCCTGAATTTTTTGAAGAATTTTTTATTTCATCTAATTTTTTCTTAAGTATTTCATACTGATTAGTTTTTTCTTCAAGTTGTTTATTTATTTTTGATAAATTTTCAAGCGGTTTCTTATATTTATCATTTATAAATTTAGTTTTTTCTTTACAATCAAATAATTCATCTGCTATTTGTATACTTGCGAGTATATTAGTCATTTCTGGTGTTAATTTTGAATTGTTTACAGACTTTATTACATCATCAACATATTCTGCAACTTCTTTTGCCTTTTGTTTTTCACCAGATGTTACTAAAGTAAATGATATTCCTCCAACATTCACTTCAATCTTATTTTGTTGCATTTTTACTCCTAACTTCTCAAAAATATATCTTCATCTTTCAATTTACTTATTATGTTTTGTAATATAGGATTAATTTCATCATCTGTTAAAGTTTTATCATCTGACCTGAACATCAAACTATATGATACTGATTTTTTACCATCTTCAACTTGATTTCCTGTATATATATCAAAAAGTTCTATTGAATCTAATAAATTTTGAGAATTTGACAAAATTATCTTTTCTATTTTACTTGCTTTGGTATCTTTATCTGCAACAAGAGAAAGGTCAATTTCAATTGCTGGATATTTAGGTAATTTTTTATAAATTTTTACATATTTTCTATTTTCAAGAATATAATCCAAATTTATTTCCAATACATAACAACCATTTTTTATTTGATAATTTTCTCTAAGAGCATATGAAATTTGCCCTATAACCCCAACTTCTTTTCCATTAAGCAAAATTTTTGCACATCTTCCTTCATGAAAAGTTTTCATTGTATTTAACGTTTCAAATTCAAATCCATAAATTCCAACATTATTCATTGCATTTATAAAATAATTTTTAAGATCATAAAAATCATAATTTCCATATAAAGTCATACAAAGTTTTTGATATTCATTTGGAAGTTTGTTTGAATTATTGAAAAAAGTATTTCCTATTTCAAAAATTCTCATATCATTTTGTTTTCTTTTAATATTTTTTGAAATAACTTCAAGATTATTTGCTATCAAAGTTGTTCTCATTACAGAAAAATCGACTCCCAAAGGATTGATTATAACTGGATAGTTTCTCAAGTCACTATTTTTATCTATTAGCAGATCATCGTAAATTTTAGGTGATACAAAAGAATAAGTTGCTGTTTCTATGAATTTTTGAGCATAAATTGCAATTTTTAAATCATCTATAAGTTTTCTTCTTTCAGAAACGCTACCTGGTCTAACACTTACTTTAAGAGGTTTTCCCTCTATTTTAGAAAATCCATATAATCTAGCTATTTCTTCAGAAAGATCAGCTTCCATATCAATATCAAGTCTATAATAAGGAACTTTAACGCTAATTGTTGAATCTGTTTCATCAACTATCTCAAATTCTAAAAATTTCAAATATTTTTTTGCATCTTCTTTAGTAAAATCATGTCCTATAAGCAAGTTAAGCCTTGAAATTCTTAAATTTACAATCTTTTCTTCTGAATTTTTTTTGCCAATGTCAATACCGTCTTTAAGTGGATGACCAATGCTTAATTTATCTATAAGATGCATTACTCTATTTGCAGCAAAATTTGCATTTTCTACTGGAATTCCCTTTTCAAACCTGTTTGATGCCTCTGTTCTTAAAGCTAATTTTTTAGAAGTTTTTCTTATTGAATCCTTATCAAAGTTAGCAGCTTCAAGAAGTATTGTTTTTGTATTCTCAGTAACTTCGCTATCTAGTCCACCCATTATTCCTGCAATGCCAATTATTTCTTCTTTATCTGAAATTACAATATCATTTTCGTCAAGATCTCTTAGTGTGCCATCAAGAGTTTCCACTTTTTCTCCTTCTTGTGCATTTCTTATAATCATAGTTTTACTTTTTAGCTTATCAAGATCATATGCATGTAAAGGTTGACCGTATTCAAGCATTACAAAATTTGTAATATCTACAATATTATTTATTGGTCTCATTCCTGCAAGCATTAAATAATTTTGCATCCATTGTGGAGATTGTTTAACTTTTATATCCGTTGCTATTTTTGCAACTATTCTATTACATTTGTTTGTTGTAACTTCAACTTTATCAAAAAAGTCAGCAAAACTTTTATCTATTGAATTAAATTCTTCATTTGGTAAATTTACTTTGGTTTCAAAGCTAGCGGCAGATTCCCTTGCCATACCTAAAATTGAAAGACAATCAGGTCTATTAGGTGTTATTTCAAAATCTACAATTGGAGTATTTGACTTTAAAACATCTACTGCATTTTCTCCTTCTTTAAAATTTCCACTAAGAATAACAACAGTATCTTTCAATTTTTTAGGAATTACATTATCAGGATACTTTAATTCAGAATATGAAATAAGCATTCCTTCACTTTTAATACCAAAAAAATCATGATCTTCTATCTTTTTACCATTTATGCTATATCCACTTTCAATAACAAGAATTAAATCATTTTCTTTCAATCCTTTGGCTGATGTGACAATTGTCAATTCTTTATCTGTCTTGATTTTTAAAACAAATAAATTATTTGCTTTATCATGATGATTAATACTTAAAATTCTACCAACTTTTATACCTTCTAATTCATCAGTATATTTTATTACACCATCAACATGGCTTCCAGTCTCTGAAAGTCTATCTGTATATTTTAAAATGTCATCGCTTACTTCTACGTAATTTTTTATCCATTCTATAGGTACTAACATTTTTCCTCCTAAAATTGTTCTAAAAATCTCATATCATTGTCATATAAAAGTCTTATATCATCAATACCATGTTTTACCATTGCAATCCTATCTACTCCCATTCCAAAAGCAAAACCAGTATATTTTTCAGAATCAATTCCACAATTTTCTAAAACTTTTGGATGAACCATTCCACCTCCCAAAAGTTCCATTGACCAACCTGTATTATTACAGCTTTCACAACCTTTTCCTTTACATACAGGACATGTTACATCAACTTCTAAACTTGGTTCTGTAAAAGGAAAATGATGTGGTCTATATCTAGTTTTCATTTCATCACCAAATATTTTTTTAATAAATAAATCTATTGTTTCTTTAAGATTTGCCATAGAAACTCCCTCGTCAACAACAAGTCCTTCCATCTGATGAAACATTGGAGAATGAGTATTATCCACTTCATCATTTCTAAAAGTTCTTCCTGCTGAAACCATTCTTATAGGAAGTATTCCCTTTTTCATTGTCCTTATTTGGACAGGTGAAGTATGCGGTCTTAATACGATCTCTTCATTTATATAAAACGTATCAGTCAAATCTCTTGCAGGATGATTTTTTGGAGAATTAAGATCATCAAAACTATTTTTTACCGTGTCTATTTCTGGACCTTCAACAATATCAAATCCCATTGTTCTAAAAAGATTTTCTAATTCTGCCATAGTTTCATTTATAAGATTTAAATGTCCAATTTTATGTTTATTTTTATTTGCTGTAACATCAATTGTTTCTTCTATAATTTGTTTTTTTATTTTATTATTCTTTATTTCTTCAATTTTTGCAGATAAAAGTTGTTCTATTTTCTGTCTACTTGAATTTAAAATTTTTCCCATTTCTGGTTTATCTTGTTTATCAAGTAAACTCATATTTTTCATTAATTTTGTAAATTCACCTTTTTTACCTGTAAACTCAACCCTAATATCATTTAAAGTTTTAAGTTCATCAGCATTTTTTATTTTATCTTCAGCTTTTTTAACAACATCACTTGCAAGCTGTTGCATTTCCTTTAAGTTCATTTTCCCTCCATATAAAAAAAACTGCCCTAAAATAAAGGACAGAAATTCTGCGGTACCACCTTAATTGATAAAAATACCCACTCAAAAACTATAACGCATAACCGTCTCGACTACTATATTCATCTTGCCCAAATACGATGAATATATATTTCGTTACCTCTTGACCTTCCACCATTCATCAATCGCTTTTAGGAATAAAATATATCTTTTCGTATCATTGGTTTAATTCATGCATCAAAATGGAAGCAGCAACAGCTGCATTAAGTGATTCAATCTTTCCTTTCATTGGTATACTTATTATTGAATCAGAAAGTTTTATTATTTCATCACTTAAGCCATTTGCTTCATTTCCTACAGCAAGTATAAAAGTTTCACTTATTTTTAAAGATGAAACATCTTTTCCGCCCATATCTGATGCATACAATTTATATTTATTTTTAAGCTCAACTACATCATTTAAATTTACATCTCTAACATTTACTCTAAACGCAGACCCCATTGATGCTCTTAACGTTTTAAGGTTGTACAAATCAACGCCGTCATTATAAATTAGGACATCTGAAAAGCCAAAAGCTTCACTACTTCTAATTATTGTACCAGCATTACCAGGATCCTGAATATTATCAAGAAGTATAATTCTATTTCCAAAATTATTCTTTGATTCTTTAATTTTTATTATAGCTCCTACGCCATCTGGATTTTTTAATTCAGACATTTTTTTAAAAAGCGTATTAGAAAAAACTTTTTTTTCAAAATTTAAAGTGTCAAAATCTTCTCTATCTTCTCTTAAAATTACAAAAATTATATTACAAGAAGACTTCATCGCTTCTTTCACTAGTTTTTCTGTTTCGATGTAATAATAACCAAATTTATCTCTATATTTTTTTTGTTTTAACTTGATTATATTTTTAAATAATTTATTTGAACTTGATTCAATCATTATGCTTCTTTTGCAACTTCAACTATTTTTGAAAAACCTTCAGGATTTGAAATAGCAAGCTCTGCAAGCATTTTTCTGTTTATATTAACATTTGCTTTTTTAAGTCCACCCATTAATTTTGAATAGCTTATTCCATTTAATCTAGCTGCAGCATTAATTCTTGCAATCCATAATTTTCTATATTCTCTTTTCTTTTGTTTTCTACCTATAAATGCATAATTTAAAGATTTCATTACAGCTTGTTTAGCAGTTTTAAATAATGCATGTTTTGATCCATAATATCCTTTAGCCTGATTTAAGACTTTTTTATGTCTTTTCTTTACATTAATTCCTCTTTTAACTCTTGCCATAATTGCCTCCTTAAACGTGTAATAATTTTTTGATTACTCTTGTATCGCCTTTAGATGCGATTGTACCCTGTCTTAGACTTCTTTTTCTTTTTGCAGATTTCTTTCCTGTAAGATGTCCTTTATATGCTTTAAATCTTCTAATCTTTCCACTTCCTGTAACTCTAAATCTTTTAGCAGTCGCTCTATGTGTTTTTATTTTATTTGCCATATTTCCCCCTCTTATTCAGCATTTTTCACTAAATACATGGTCATGTTTCTGCCTTCCATTGTTGCTTTTTTTTCAACTTTTGCAGAAGAACCTAATATATCGGTAAACTCATCTAGAACTTTTTTTCCAAGTTCTTTTCGTCCTATTTCTCTACCTCTAAACCTTACAGTTACTTTTACTTTATCACCATTTTCTAAAAACTTAATGGCTTGATTTGCTTTAGTCTCTAGATCATGACTTTCAGTACCAACAGAAAATCTTATTTCTTTTATCTGAGTTGTTTTTTGTTTTTTTCTGTCTTCCTTTTCTTTTTTTATAGTGTCATATCTATACTTACCATAATCCATTATTTTTACAACTGGTGGTTTTGCATTTGGTGACATCAGTGCAAGATCAAGATCTTTTTCATTTGCCATTTCTCTTGCATCTCTCAAGCTTACAATACCAACTTGATTGCCCATATCGTCAATCAGTCTTACATCTTTTGCTTTAATGTCTTCATTAATTATTAATTCTTTTATGATACTCCTCCTGATTTTTTGATAAAAAGTACTCATACATAAATAAAAAAGCAGACAAAAAGCCTGCTTTAAATCATCTAAATAATTAACCTATAAGATATATCCAATAGGTGAGTCACAGGTACTTCTTAATTTACTTATCTATAATACTATAAAAATTGCAATTGTCAAAATAGTTTAAAATTAATATTTATGGTTTTTCTTCATCTGGTATATTTGTATTATCAAATGGAGATGAGAAAATTGATTCATCCGAGAATTTTTTCACTGAACGTTTAGCACGAGCAGTAGAAATCACTGTTCCAGGTCCTCCAATACATCCATCAATACAAGCCATTCCTTCAAGAAGTTTTCCATTTTTAAGCCCTTTTGAAGCAAGTTTTACGAGTGTGACACAATCAAAAAGACCCTCTGCATTTTCAATTTCAACTTTCCTTTCAGGATTAATTTCTTTAAGTCTTTTTACTACAGCATCAGCTACTCCACCACTTACCGCATAATTTCTTCCAGTTTTACTTGAATCCATTATTTCTTTTGATATTTCTATTTCGTTTGGTTCTATTTTTTTTGCTACAAACATTCCCATAAGTTCTTCGAAAGTTATTACAAAATCAACGTAATCTTTTACGTTATCCTGAAGAGCTTCTAATTTTTTTGAAATACAAGGCCCTATAAACACAACTTTACAGTCTGGATGATTCTTTTTTATATGGTGAGCAGAATATACCATAGGAGTTGATGAATCTGAAATAAGTGAATTTATCTCAGGAAAATTTTTCTCTACCATTAGCTTCCGTGAGTAACAACATGAAGTTCCCATAAAAGGTCTTTCTTCTGGAACAGATTCATTAAATTCTTTAGCTTCATTTAGTGTAGTTAAATCTGCTCCAAGCCCAACTTCTATTACATCCTTAAATCCAAGCTTTCTTATTGCTTCAAATATTTGTTCAGGTTTTGTACCTGCACCAAACTGCCCTACAAAAGAAGGTGCAATTATAGCATAAACATCTTTTCCAGATTGAATTTGTTTTATAAGCTGATATATTTCAGATTTATCAGTAATAGCCCCAAAAGGACACGTTTGTATGCATTTTCCACATGCAACGCAAACATCGTCATTTATTTCTGCTCTTCCGAGTTTATCAGATTTAATTGCTTTTACTCCGCATGATGCAGAACAAGGTCTATCATAATGAACTATGGCATGATACGGACATTCTTTAACACATCTTCCACACTTTATACATTTATCTTGATCTATAATAGATCCTTTTGGGGTATATGTAATTGCATTTTTAGGGCACACATTTACACATGGATGAGCAAGACATGCTCTGCATAGGTTTGAAACTTCCACCGTATTTTCTTTACATGCTTCACATGCAATTTTTATCACATTAACCAGAGGTGGATTATAAACCCTATCATCGACATCTATTTCATCAATTCCTTCAATCATAGATTCAGTTCTATCTGCAGTTCTAGCATCAAGTCCTAAAGTTAGTCTCAACCTTTCACCCATTACAGCTCTTTCTCTAAAAATATTTTCTCTATACTTAGCCTCTTCTCCTGGAAGAATTTGAAATACTTCTTTTTGAATATCACTTAATGGTCTATTTTCATAAGCTATTGATGCAATATGTTGGAATGCAAGCCTTCTAATATTTATAACATCTATGTATGATTCTTTCATTATATCTCCATGATTTTCTAATCATCAAACTTACTTTCATAAGCTTTATCTAATATTCTTTCCATTATTTCCTGCGGTGTTGTTTGTGCTATCATTTCATTATCTATAAAAACAACAGGTCCTATTTTTTCCTCTTCTTTACAAACTCCTGGACATGGTATCATTTCTAAATCTACTTTAAAATCTTTATCTATCGATTCTTTTCTTATTTCCAAATCTTGTAAAATTTCATCTATAGTATCAAGAATTGTGTCAGCACCAAGCATCGTGCATTTTGCACCTACGCAAACTTTTATTTTCATAATTGCTCCTTAAAATAATATTTTTAAACTCAAAATCATTTTTATGTAAAAATTCTAATTGAAAGTTTAAAAGTAATTAACATCCTCTTTTTTATATTATCAAATATATTAAAAATAAGCAATACAACTTAATATAAACAGGAAATTTTAAGTACAATTATTTTATTTTTAAATATCTTCAACATCTCTTCTATCATTTAATGCTGTTTTTAGTGTGAGTTGATCAAAATATTCCAAATCACTACCAACAGGAATTCCCGTTGCAAGTTTTGTAATATTTAAATCATAGTTTTTAAAAAGATTTTTTAAGAATAATGATGTCATTTCACCATTTATTGTAGATGGAATTGCCAAAATAAGTTCTTTAACATTTCCATTTTCTATTCTTTCCACTAAAGAATCTATATTTAATTTGCTTGCCGAAACATCATCACTTGGAGATATTAACCCTCCAATAACATGATAATATCCATTATAAATATCGCTTTTTTCTATTGCATAAAGAGATCTAACATTTTCAACAACCAAAATTTTAGATTTATCTCTATATTCATTTTTACATATTTCGCAAATTTCATCTTCAGATATATTTCCACAAATTTTACATTTTTTTATTTTTTCTTTTACTTCTATAAGTGCATCTGAAAAATCTTTTACATCATCGATTTTTTCTTCAATAATATGCATTGCAAGCCTTTCTGCACTTTTTCTACCTATTGTTGGTAATTTTTGAAATTGTTCTATGAGATTTAAAAGGCTTTCAGGATACATTAATTAAACCCCGGGATGTTTATTCCATTTGTGATTTTACCCATCATTTCTTCGCTGTATTGATCAGCTTTTTTCATTGCATCATTTATTGCAACAACTATCATATCTTCCAACATTTCTTTTTCTTCAGGATCTATTGCATCTTTATCTATATTCACACTTAAAATTTCTTTTTTCCCATTAATTTTAACCTCAACAGCTCCTCCGCCAGATGTAGATGAAAATTCTGTTTCTTCTATTTTCGATTGCATTTCCTCAACCTGTTTTTGCATTTTTTGAACTTTTTTCATCATTGAACCCATATTGTTTCTAGCTCCAAAACCATTTCTTCCCATAATTTCCTCCTATTTTAATTTTATATCTTCCCCAAAAATATCTTTTAATTTATCTAAAGATGTCTTTTCTATTTCTTTACTACTATTTTCAATTTCTTCTTTTTTTTCTTCAAATTTTACTTTTATATTATATTCCTTACCAGTAAAATTGAAAATTTCATTTTTAATAGATTCTTTTTTTTCATTTAATATTTCAAAAACAAATTCGTTATCTCTGTTTATACTAAAATTTACTTCATTTTCTAATATATGAATATTTTTATCCACACATTCTGCAACAATCGGTCCTGCTGATTTTAATAAAATTTCTTTTATATTTTCTTCAGTTAATATTTTATTTGTTGGTATTTCTTTATCTTTTTTTTCTTCTTTATATAGGTTTGTTTTTCCCAAATTTAAATTATTAGAATTTTTAAGTTCTTCTTTATTTTTTTCTATGTTATTTTTTCTTTTTAATATTTCTTTATCTTCTGGTAAATTATTTTCATATAAACTTTTATTATTAAATAGATAATTTTCTATTCTTTCAATTCTATTTTCAAAATCATTTTCAATTTTATAATTTATCAACTTTAGAATACAAAGTTCAGATAAAATTTTTGGATTGTCTGATTTTTCAATCTTAGATAAAAAATCTGAAATAATTTTAACATTATATTCTAGTCTTAAAAAATCTGTTAGTTTACATTCTTCCTTAACATAGCTTTCTGTATCATAATTTTCGAGAAATTTACTATTTTTTGTATTTGAATAAATTAAAATATCTCTGTAAAAAATAAGCAATTGTTCTAGAATTTCATTATCTGATTTATTTAAATTTCTTAAATAAAATAAATTTTCAAGTGCTTCTTTTGAATTAAATTCATTAATTGATCTATATAATTTATATATATTTTCAAAATCAACAGTACCAAGTAATTTATCAATTTCTGAAATTGTATATTCATTTTTCCCAGTTGAAATAATTTTATCAAGTATGCTTAAAGCATCTCTCATAGCACCATGAGCATTTTTTATAATTAAATTTTTACTTTCAATATCCATTGTAATATCTAAATCATTTAAAATTCTTTCGATTTCTTTTAATATATATTTATGTTCTATTCTCTTAAAATTAAATTTCTGAACTCTTGAAAGTATTGTAGATGGTATTTTATCAGCTTCTGTTGTACATAATATAAAAATCAAATGTGATGGTGGCTCTTCCATGATTTTTAAGAGTGCATTAAAAGCTTCCCTTGTAATCATGTGTGCTTCATCGATTATATATACTTTATATTTAAGTTTACTAGGTGGATATATAACTTTATCTCTTAGTTCCCTTATATCATCAATTCTTCTATTACTTGCGCCATCCATTTCCACAAAATCAAGTGTAGTTTCCTCATCTATTGATTTACAATTTTCACATGTATTGCACGGAGAACCATCTTTTGGGTTTAAACAGTTAACAGCTTTCGCAAAAATTTTTGCACAAGTAGTTTTTCCACTTCCTCTTTCTCCTTCAAATAAGTATGCATGAGAAATTTTCCCTGTTTTTATTTGATTTTTTAAAACATTTACAACAGCATCCTGTCCTAAAACCTCATCAAAATTTCTAGGTCTGTAAGTTCTATATAAAGCTTTTGCCATTAATTTTCCTTTCTCTTTACATTTTATTATATTATAACTTGCAAAGAAAAAAATAGAGAGTAATATGTTAATATAAGTTAGCACTTAATAACGATGAGTGCTAATAATAAAAAGTAAACATCTTTTAAAAGGAGGAAATATGAGATTTTATAACGATTTATTTGATGATTTTTTTGGAGATAATTTTTTCGAAGATAGAAGAAATGATTTTAGAATGGATATTTCCGACGAGGACAAAGATTATAAAATATTAGCCCAGTTGCCGGGGATTAAAAAAGATGAAATTTCATTAAATTTAGAAAAAGATATTTTAACTGTCGAAGTTAAACTTAATAAAGAAGAAAACGAAGAAAAAGATAATTTTATACACAGAGAAATTGTTAAAAAAGACATGAAAAGATCTGTAAAACTTGAAAATGTAGATTATGAAAATATTTCTGCAACATTAAATAATGGCATTCTTGAAATAACAGTGCCTAAAAAAGTTTTAGATGATAAAAAGAAAATAGAAATTCAGTAAAAAATTTTTAAGAATTATATAGAAAGGAATAGATATGTTACCAGAATTTAGAAACAAAAATATAGAAGATTTTTACAATTTAATGGATAATTTTTTTAATGAGCCACAACATTCGAGCTTTAAGCTTGATGTAAAGAAAAAAGACAACGCTTATGAAGTTATTGCAGAAGTAAGTGGAGTTAATAAAGAAAATATAAATATTGACGTTGAAAATGAAAATTTGATAATTTCTGTAAAATCTTCATCAGATGAAACTAATGAAGATAAAAACAAAAGATATATAAGAAGAGAGATAAGATCTTTTGATGCAAAAAGGTCAATATATCTTCCAGGAATTGATGGCTCTTTAGTAGATGCCAAACTTGAAGATGGACTTTTAAAAATAAATGTTCCACTTAGAGAAGAAACAAAAAAGAGACAAATAGAAATAAAATAGTTTCAAGTCTTAAAAGATGTAATCTTAATGGTTACATCTTTTTTTCTTGACAATTAACTTTATTTGAATTACAATTTATCAGATAAATTTTTAAGGAGGGTAAAATGGGTGAAATAAAAAATAAAAAAATCTATCAAGTGGACGAAAAAGTTCCTTTTAAATTGTTACTTCCTCTTTCTTTGCAACATACTTTTGCAATGTTTGGAGCTTCTGTTTTAGTTCCTATTTTATTTGGAATTGATGCTGGTATTGTTTTACTAATGAATGGTATCGGAACGCTATTATTTATTATAATTACAAAGAAAAAAGCACCTGCTTATTTAGGATCATCATTTGCATTTCTAGGACCTGCTGGAATTGTTATTGCAAATCAAGGTTTTCAATATGCTCAAGGTGCTTTTATTGTTGTAGGACTTTTAGGATGTTTACTTGCATTTATTATATATAAATTTGGAACAAATTGGATTGATGTTGTTCTACCGCCTGCAGCTATGGGAGCTGTAGTATCTCTTATAGGCTTTGAGCTTGCGGCAAATACTGTTTCAGGAGGAGCAATCGGTGCTAACTTAATGACTGATACAGCAACTTATAAAGATGTAATTGTTTTTTTAATTACTTTATCAACTGCAGTAATAGGTTCTGTTACTTTTAGAAAATTTTTTGCAACAATTCCTATTCTTATAGCAATAATCGTTGGATATATTGCATCATTATTTTTTGGAATGGTAGATTTAACTCAGTTTGAAAATCTTAAACTATTTACAATGCCTATTTTCCAAGCACCTAAATTTTCACTTAATTCAATTTTAACAATGATTCCTGTTATTCTTGTTATTGCATCTGAACACATTAGCCATCAAGTTGTAACTTCAAATATTATAGGAAGAAATTTAATAAAAGATCCAGGATTACATAGATCAATTTTTGCTGACAATTTTTCTTCTGCATTGTCAGGTCTTGTAGGTGGAGTTCCAACAACAACATATGGTGAAAATATTGGAGTAATGGCTATAACTGGTGTTTATTCTGTTGAAGTAATTGCAGGAGCTGCGGTAATTTCAATTGTTATGGCTTTCTTTGGACCTCTTGCAGCTATAATCAATTCCATTCTAGGTGATGTAATTGGAGGAGTGACATTTCTTTTATATGGAATGATAGGTTCTTCAGGAATTAGACTTCTTGTAGATTCAAAAGTAGATTATGGAAATAATAGAAATTTAATTTTAACATCTGTAGTTTTTATCGCAGGATTAAGTGGGCTTACAATTAAACTTGGAGCTTTTGAATTTAAAGGAATGGTACTTTCTTCAATAGTTGCTGTAATTTTAAGTCTTATAATATTTACACTTGAAAAATTACATTTAACAAATGATTAAAAATCAATTAAAAAAGCTCGGTAATTACCGGGCTTTTTTAATTCTATTTACTTTCTGCAAATTTCACTACATCTTTTCCAACCAAAATTTCTCCATCATCTTTTATTAAAATAGGTCTTTTTACAAGTAATCCATCAGTTGACAATAATTTATATTTATCATCTAGGCTCATATCTTTCAATTTATCTTTAAGGTTATTTTCTCTATAAATTTTACCTGAAGTATTAAAAAATTTTTTTATATCCAATCTGGTTTTTTCATGCCAACTTTTTATTTCTTCTTTTGTTGGATTATCTATATCTATATTCCTATATTCATACTTTATATTTTTATCTTGAAAAATTTTTTCAACTTTCTTACATGTTGAACACTTTTTATAACAAATTAATAACATTTTTTATCCTTTTTTAATAAAGTAAATCAACTTTAACTTTAACAACAATCTTTTTTTCATACTCTTCATCATTCACTTTAACTTGTACTCTATGGATATCATCAGGATAGAAAATACTTATACAGTTTTCATCTGCTAAAATAAATCCTTCTTTTTCCACATCTTCATATAATATATAATCATCTTTTTCATTTGATTCTTTAACTTTAAATTTAGGGTCATATTGTGAAATACCCATCTTTTCAGACCCTTTTACAATAAAATGAACATCTATATATTTTTTGTGGCTTTCTGGCACTCTTTTTTCTTTTTCCTCTGTTTTTGTCTCAATTACATTATAAAAGATATCATCTGCGTCAATTTCATATCTTCCAGGTTTTTTTTCTAAAAAGCTTTTTTTGTTTTCTTTTAAAAAATCTATTATTTTTACAATTTTTTCTGATAATCCCTGTTTTTCATAATTTTGATTTATATTTGTAAATATCATTTTTTTCTCCAGAATTAATATTTTGAAATTTTAAATACTTTCTTTGTAAATATTTAAAACATCTTCTTCGTTAAGTTCTACAAAGCCATTTATACTTCCACCAACATGCTTAATTGTATTTTTTGCCATTTCTTCAATATGCTCACAATTTATATTAAGATTTTTAAGCTGCATTGGTATTTCTAAGCTTTCAAAAAAGTTATAGAGACTTTCTATCCCTTTAATTGCTTGATTTGTAATATTTTTATCTTCTATTTGAAAAACCTCTTTTGAAAACCTAGCTATTTTATTTTCTGTTTTTTCATTTAGTACATGTTTAAGCCATCTTGGAGTAAGAATTGCAAGTCCTATTCCGTGAGTTATATCATAAAATGCTGAAAGTTCATGTTCCATTGCATGAACACTCCGTGAAGTGTGTTTACCAGAACTTAAAAGTCCATTTATAGCCCATGTATTTGACCACATTATATTGGATCTTGCTTCATAATTTTCTGGATTTTCAACAGCTATTTTTCCATACTTAACACATGTTTTTAAAATTGCCTCTGCAAATGAATCTTGCAAAAATGCATCATCATAAGTTGTAAAATAATTTTCCATTGTATGGCTCATTATATCTGCAACTCCTGCTGCAGTATGCCATTTATTTACAGTATAAGTATACTTTGGATTTAAAATTGAAAATTTTGGTCTTACTAAATCACTTGCCCATCCTAACTTTTCTTTAGTCTGCGTATTTGTAATAACAGATTAATTATCCATTTCACTTCCAGTTGCAGATATTGTAAGAACTGCTCCAATAGGAAGAGCTTTTTTTACTTTTTCTTTTTTAATAACAATATCCCATGGATCATTTTCTAAAAAGAAACCAGCTGCAATTAACTTTGAACAATCTATAACAGATCCTCCACCAACAGCTAGAATAAAATCAACTTCATTTTCTTTTGCAATTTCTATACCTTTTCTTGCCGAATCAACTCTTGGATTAGGCTCTACGCCTGAAAGTTCACAAAATTCAATATCATTCTTTTTTAAATTAGAAACAATTTCATCATATATTCCATTCTTTTTAATCGATCCTGTACCATAAACTAAAAGAACTTTTTTACCATACTTTTTTATTTCATCTGATAATTTTTCAACTTGATTCTTACCAAATAAAATTTTTGTAGGATTATAAAAAATAAAATCATTCATGTTTTACTCCTTTTTATTTATAATTTAATATATAAAATTTATAATATGTCTTCTGTTTTTATCACATCGCCAAATAACGGTAAAATTTCTTTAATTTCAAAATCATGAAGTTTCTTTTTAGGAGCTGAAATTGCATCTTCTAAAAAATATACTTTGTAATTAAATTGATAGGCATCTCTTGCTGCGGTATCTATTCCTACATGTGTTGAAACACCAGCAAAAATAACATTTTTTATTTTATGTCTTCTTAATTCAAAATCTAAATCCGTTCCAAAAAAAGCACTAAATGACCTTTTTATTATTTTATAATCATTTTCTTTAATGTTAAGTCTATCATCAAATTTATCAAATTCTTCTCCCTTGACTTTTGAAATTGATCTTAATTTAGTATCTGCAGGTAGCGCATCTTTATCATCTACAAATGACGATTTTACAAATGCAATAAATCCGTTTTCTTTTTTAAATTTTTCTATCAATTTATTAACATTATTTATTATTTCTTCTGAACTGTGAGGCTTTAAGTCAACAGAAGTTACACCTTTTTGAAGATCGATTAAAACAAGTGCACTTTCTTTTAAATTTATATTTAATTTTTCTTCATTTGATTTATTTAAATTTTCCATAAAATTCCCTTCTTTAATTAAAAAATAATATAAAAAATTCTCAATTATTTTGTAATAAAATATTAATTGACTTTATTTAATTTCTCATAACATAGTTTATACCCATTATTTATATATTTATTTCATTAGCAAAAGTAATTAGTAAATTTTTATTTTAAAATGTATAATATAAAAATGGAGGTATTTAAAATGGAAAATTGTGTAAAAAAATATGAAACAGACGAGCTAGAAGTTTTTTGGAAACCTGATATTTGTCAACATTCTGGAAAATGTACAGGCACATTGCCAAGTGTATTTGATATTTCAAAAAAACCTCGGATTGAATTAAATAATGCTACAACAAAAGATATTACAAATACTATTGATATTTGTCCATCTGGTGCATTAAGTTATAGATTAAAAAACAAATAATTTTATAAATTAAAAATAAGCTTAAATAGTACATAGCTCGGTATTATTTTAAGCTTATTTTTTACAAAATTAATTTATTTTTGTTTAAAATTAAAGTGATTATTTTATTCCATATACTTTTGTAAGAGAATCTTTATATCTTAAATCTCGTCCATGAGTTATATCAGTTAAAGATTTTCTAAGTTTTTCAGTTATAGGACCTGTCTTTCCACTACCAACTTTTATTCCATCAACTTCAACTATTGGTGCAAGTTCCATTGCTGTTCCTGTAAAAAACAATTCATCTGTATTATACAATTCAGTTCTTGCAATTGATTTTTCAACAACTGTAAGTTTAAAATCTTCTTTTGCTATTCTCATAATTTCAGCTCGTGTTATTCCCTCTAATATATCATCACTTGCAGGAGGTGTTTGAAGAAATCCATTTTTATATAAGAATATATTTTCTCCAGGGCCTTCACATACATTGCCGTTTCTATTTAATAGTATAGCCTCATCATAGCCCAAAGATGTAGCCTCAAAAGATGCAAGTACTGAATTTATATATCCTCCACATGGTTTAATTCTTGGTGGTAACATATTATCTGCTATTCTTGTCCATGATGAAACTTTTGTCCTAAGTTCTGCAGAATCTATATATTTTCCAAGAGGTGCTGTATAAATTGCAACTGAATCATAAGTATTATCAGTTATATTTACGCCTATTACAGGATCATTTTTAAAAGCAATAGGTCTTATATATGTATCTTGTCGGCATTCATTTTTTTTAAGTAAATTTTTTGTAATTTCTACAAGTTCTTCAACATCATAATCTACTTTTAAATTCAAAACCTTTGCTGATTGAAGAAATCGTCTGTAATGCTCTTCAAGCTTAAATGCATAAAGTTCATTGTCATCTTCATTCCAGTAAGCTCTTATTCCTTCAAAAACTCCCATACCATAATTTACAATCTTACTTCTTATACTTATTTTTGCTTCATTTTCATTTTCATCTAAAACTTTTCCATTAAAAAATATATACATTATAATCTCCTTATTTATTTAATGATTTTCCTTTTTCATCAGCTCTTTTTATTGAATTTATAAACTTTTGTTTGCTTATTTCAACAGGACAATTATTCCATTCATTCATTCCTACTGCAACATCTGCCATTTGTTTAAGATCGTCTTCTTTTATTCCAACATCTTTTAGACTTGTTGGAAGAGAAACTGATTTATTAAAATTTAATATTCTATCAAATTCTTCATCATTATTAAAAAATTCATGTAAAACTAAAACCCCAAAAGCAACAACATCTCCATGTAGATATTCTTTATCTCTTTTTATTACATTTGAAGCATTATAAAACAAATGTGCAATAGATGAATTATAATAATAATTTTCTTTATTTGTAAGATTTGATACATATCCTGTTGAAACAAAAATTGAAAGTGCAATTTCAAGAATTGCATCACTATCATAATTTTTATTTTTACAATCATTAAGTGCATCTAAACCGTATTTTAAAAATACTTTTTGACAAGATGATGCAATGGCACGACCCAAAGATGCTGAATGATCTAAATCTTTATTTTCTGTAACATAAAGTACTTCTGGTTGTTTACTTAATCCATCTCCAATTCCAGCATGTAGATATTTATATGGTGCATCTACTAAAATTTTTGTATTTATAAACATATGAAGTGGTGCAGGTGTCTGTTCGTAATGTGACATTGAACCATCATTATTATAAACTACCGCAATCGCAGTAGCTGCAGAACAATTTGAAGAAATTGTTGGAAAACTAAATACTGGTTTTTTTTCATATAAACCTAAAGTTTTACATGTATCTATAGCTTTTCCTCCTCCAACTGCAAATATTAAATCACAATTTTTAATTTCTTCTTTTTCTCTTAGTTTATTTACATTTTCCATTGTACATTCTTTTCCATATATAAATTTACCAAGAATTTTTACATCTGAATTTTTAAGAGAATTAAAAATATAATCACTTGCACTTTCTAGTGCTCTTTTTCCACCAATTATTACAATTTTTTTTACTTTATATATCTCTAAAACTTCTTTTAAATCTTCATATGAATTTTTTGAAATGCTATAATTAGGCATTACTGTTGTTGTCATATTATCTCCTTATTAACTAAGCTGTTTCAAGCTCATTATTAAATCTTTCTTTTATAAAGTCTTTATTATAATTATTTTTAAGCTTGTACACTCCAACTGTAAGTATTGGAACTATTGAAGTTAATATTCCTAAATACCCACAATAACCGTATCCATATTTCACAACATTTGTTAAACCAACTGTTGAAATAGAGCTTGAAAAAACTATAACAAAAAAAGCTATTATAAATCTTCTTAAAAAAATATTTTTAACTTTCAAAAAAATATTTTTATTTTCAAACCTGTTTACTAGCCCAAAAGTTATAGAAACAGCAGATGAAATTAAACATAAAATTAATATAATTGCATAAAATACAATCATCCAATTATAACCTATTGCGTTTATAGAAGTAAGTGTCGGAAGAATTGAACCATTTTCTATAGATGTATAATATTTTTCCCATGAAAGTAGCATATTAAATGATAACACAAGAGCTAAAGTGTTAATCAAATATGATATTTTCATAGATTTTTTTACGTCTTCTTTCGATTTCAAAACTTTTGAGCAAGGTAACATTCCAGGTATTTGAACGCATTGAAAACCAGCATACAATATTCCAGTTAATATAGCCTTAGGAAAATTCACAAGGGAATTTAATTTAAAATCTGTATATAAAACAGAAAATATATTTTCTCCATAAAAAGTTCCTACAGCATACACTAAAAGAGATGCTACAAGTATTACAATCCCCATTATTGAACCTACTTTTCTTACAAAATCAGCACCTAAAATTGTAAGAATTAGAATTATCGATGCAGCAAAAATAGTTGCTGGAATATAAGAAATTGTAAAATAAGATGAAATTGCAGATGCCGAACCTGATACAGATGATGAAATTACCATCAATACCATTACAGTAAAAAACAATTCAAAAAGAAAAGTTAATTTTTCATAAGGATGAAATACATAATCAAAAACTTCCTTATATGATGAGAAATTATTTTTATTATAAATTGCGATACACACCCCTATTGTTGACATAAGAATTAACATTGATACTGCTATTGATATCAGTCCCGTCCAACCTAAATTTACAAAATAAGTATTTACTTGATTTCCTGTTGCAAATCCACCTCCTGCATGAGCTGCAAAAAGTAACAAAGCAACCGATAGTACACTTCCTAACTTAAAATTTTTCTTTTTCATAAAAACTCCCAAAAATAAATTTATTCAATAAAAAAACCGTCCCTTCCATTACAGAAGAGACGGGGATATGTAAAATAAGCCTCGCGGTACCACACTTCTTCATCGTTTGAATGATGCACTTAAACTTCAAATTAATGAATAGCTCTGTAACGTGAGCTCACGATGTAAGATACTGTTATTTCTCCACACGGCTTAATGGCGATTTTCTAAGAAAAATTTTAATGTTTTTCACCTTACAACATCTCTCTTCAAAAATTTTTTCTTATACTTTTCCACATCACTGCTTTTTTATATAAAAATATTATATACTTAGTTGATTCAATGTCAAATAAAAAATTAAAAAAATTTATAAAAATTATTTTTTATTTCATAAATACTTAATTACATATCAGTATAACTCACATTTATTTTATAAATTTAATTTGAACCAATAAATGTATTATATATTTTTTTATTTAATTTTAATTCTTCAAAATCACCATTAAATATTACTTTTCCATTATTCATTACAATTATTGAATCGTAATTTTTTAAATTTTCTATTATTATTCTGTGTGTTACTGAAATTAAAGTTTTATCTAATGATAAAAGTGTTTTTTCTATTTTGTCAGTATTTTCATTATCAAGTGCCGAGAAAATTTCATCTGCAACAATAATTTCACTATCTCTAATTAAAGCTCTAGCTATTGATATTCTCTGCATTTCTCCTCCAGAGAGATTTTTTCCTTTTTCTTCAATTTGGTATGAATCTTTTATATCTATATAGCTTTCAAGTCCAGATTTTTTCATAGCTGAAATTATTTTATCTTCGTCATAATTCTTATAAAGAGTAATATTTTCTCTTATTGTTCCTTTGAAAATAAATACTTCTTGGTCAATTTTACTAAGTATTGAAAAATATGATTTATCAGAAATTTCATTAATATTCATATCATCAATTAATATTTCTCCAGATAATACTTTAATTCTTTTCGATAATAAATTTAATATTGTCGATTTACCAGATCCTGATAAACCAATTATTGCATATTTTTTATTTTTTAAAAATTCAATATTTAAATTTTCCATATAACGTTCATCTGTATATGAAAAAGAAACATTATTAAATTTAACTGACTTTTCAAAATTATTTTTTTCTATTCCATTTTCTACTTCTTTATAGTTCATTATTTTGTCATGCTTATTTCTAAGGGCTTTTGTTGAATTTATAATTGCAATATATTCTGATATATTCGACATTGGCGAAACAAGATTATTTTGAAGTTGTACTGCAGTAAGAACTGCACCAACAGTAATTTGATTTTTTAATACTAAATAAATACCAAATGCCATTCCAAGTAAAAATGTTATTCCAGATAAAAAAATTTCTACCATATACATTAAATATAGCCATTTTTTACTCTTCATTATAGAAATATATAAATTTTTATTTTTAATTTCAAATTTATCTTTAAAAACATTTTCTATTTTAAAACTCTTTGCAAGTTCGTATCCATCAATATATTCTTTTGACGATTGTGAAAATTCTTTTTGCATATTTGATAAGTTGATTTGATACTTCTCTAATTTTTTATTAAAAAATTTAGGCACAATAAAAGTTAACAAAGCTGTAAATATTAAAAACACTGCAACTTTTAAATTTACTAAAAAAAGAGCTGCAATTGTAAGAAATGCAGAAAAAATTTCACCAGTTAAAAGAGTTAAATTTTCAAAATAATCATTCCTTAATGTATTTACTTCATTTGTTAAAATAGATATTTTTTCACCATCTGAATATTCATTAAAAGAAAAACTATCCATTTTCATGAAAGACTTAAATAACTTATTTTTAAGACTTTCTACAGCTTTTTCAATAAAAACCTCTTTTGAAAAAAGAGAACTTTTATATCCTAAAATCAAAATAAAAATAATGCCAAAAGACAAATATAAACTTTTTGAAAGATTAAAACCATCAGAAGAAATCTCATAAAAATAACCTAATGCAAATGACAATAAAACAGTTGCTACTGCCATAAAAAGTGAAGATATTATAGAAATTGTGAAATATATTTTATTTTTTCTAAGTATATTATTCATTTTCTTCTCCTAATTGCGATAATAAAACTAAATTTTTAAATTCATCTTCATGACTAATCATGAAATCATAGTTTCCATGATTTTTTATTCTTCCTTCTTTAATATATATTATATCGTCATATTTTTTTAAATTTTCCACTATTATTCTATGTGTTACTGAAATTAAAGTAGACTCAGATGACAAAAGAGTTTTTTCAATTTCATCGGCAGTTTTATTATCAAGTGATGCAAGAGCTTCGTCAGCAAAAATTATATCGGTATGTTTAATAACACTTCTTGCAATTGAAATTCTTTGCCTTTCTCCTCCAGATAAATTTGTTCCTTTATCATCAATAAAATCTTTAATATACAATTTGTCCATAAATTTTGAAAGACCAGATTTTTCCATTGCATATTTTACATCTTTTTCTTCGTATTTATCAGAAAAAAGTGTTATATTATCATATATTGTTCCTTTTAATAAAAAAGTATCTTGTGGTATAACAGATGTTATATCAAAAAAACTTTCACCTATAGAATTAATATCAATTCCATCAATTTTAATTTGACCTTCTATTTTTGAAATTTTTCGTGAAAGAATATTTAAAAAAGTACTTTTCCCGCTTCCTGAAGAACCAATAATAGCATATTTTTTATTTGGTTTAAAACTGAAATTAATATCATGTAAAACTTCATCATCATCGTATGAAAAACTTAAATTTTCAACATTTAAACCATCTTTAAATTTATCTAATTCTATTTTTCTATCTGAAATCATATTCTTCATTTTAACAATTGAAAAAAGTTTTTCTCTTACACCTTTTGATGATTCAATACTTGTTTTATAATCAATTATTTCTCCAATAGGATTTGTTGCAGAATTTGAAAGTTGTGCAATAGCCATTACAGTTCCAAACCCGATTATATTTTTAGAAACCAAAAATAATCCTAATAGAAAGTTTAAAATCCATGTGATAAGTCCTAAAATTTGAGCTAAAGTTTTTAAATTTGTTAAATTATTTTGAAATTCAACACTTACTTCTCTTGTAGTTTTACTTTCTTTTTTAAATTTTTTAATTATTAAATCAGTTAGTGAAAATGACTTTATTGTATTAAAACCAGCAATATATTCAGTAATTGTAGATGTAAGGCTTGAAAGGTTTTTCGAAACTTCATTCTGTTTCGAAGATAAATTTTTTGATAGAAACTCTGGAATTAACATAGCCAAAGAACTTATAAGGATAAGTGATAAAGCCAAGATATAGTTTAAATAAAAAATTGAAATTACTGCGAAAATTAGTTGCATTATAGATTTAATCATATTAAATTTAGGATTATAGAAACTATCTTCAAGAATTTTCATATCATTCGTAAGTGTTGAAAACTTATCACCATCTGATGATTTATAAAAATTTTCAAAATCCATTTCAATGAAACTACTAAATATTTTATCTTTTACAGCTTTACTTTTCTTGTATATATAATTATATTTATAAAAAACATATGTATAATATATTAATGGTTTAATGATCACAAAAATAATAAATAAACTCAACACTGAAAAAAAAGTTTTCCCATTATTTTGAACAGAATCGAATATCCATTTAATTAAAAATGCTTCAAAAATCATTGAAGCAACATATAAAAATGTAATAATCCACATTAAAAAATTCTTATTTTTATATTTTTCTATTTTTTCTCCCCATTCTTTAATTTTTTAAAATACAATATAAAGTAAATAATTAAAAATACTATATCTAATTTTAAGAATAAGTCAATAATTTTTTTTCATTTTTTTTAAAATTTATAAATATATGATCTGTTATTTTTTAAATTTTCAATTTAATCCGTATAAATGAATTAAAAATTTTTGGCTAATATTTTATTGATATAAAGTGATTAAGTTAATAAAATATTGGAATTCGAACATCTTTCTAATTTTCCAAAAAAATAAAAAATATTTCTGACTAATTATTCCAAATTTATAATTATGCATTTTTAAAAGCTATTTCTATAAAAAAACAAACCTCCTTAAATTGAATTTTAGGTTTCAACTTTTAGGAGATTTGTTAAATTAAGTATTTTAAAATTTTTTATATGCTATTTACAAATCAAGATCGTTAAAGTTTTTTAAGTTTCTCATATTCTTATTAAATAAAATTAAAATTCCTACAAATAAAACTATAATTCCAGAAATAAATACAACAGATTTTGCACCTATAATTTCAGTAAAGCTTCCTCCCAAAAGAGAACCAATTGGTGATAAAATTACTGTTAAAGAATATAAAGAACTCATCACTACAGCAATTTTACTTTTATCAACATTAACCTGAATCATAGTTTGAGTATATATGCTTACAACACCCGCGTTAATCCATGAAAGCAAATATAAAATGATAGAAATAATTCTAAAAGATAAAATTTCCAATTTTAAGTTTGCCATAAATATCCAATAAATTCCAATTGTAATAATACCAAAATTAAATACTTTCCCCAAATCTAAAGATCTTAAAAATTTTGTATTTGCTATTGATATTCCTATAATAGTTCCAAGCCCCATGCATGATAAATATAATGAGTATTCAAATTCACTTGATGAATATTTAGGAAAAGACGCGAACATAAAAGTTGCAGCAAAATTTATAAACATTGATGCAACAAGAAACCTTAATAAAGTTGGGTTTTTCCATATAGATAATCCGTTTTTAAAATCTTTAAAATAAGAATCAAGATTTTCTTTAAAAGAAAATTTCTCATCTATAAGAGGTTTTGCTACAATGCTTGTAAGTAGTAAAAATAATGCAGCATTAAGTAAAAAAGTTACTGAATCTATGTAAAAAGCTACATATATACTTGTAAGTGAAATAATTAGTCCAGATATTGAATTAAAAATTGCATCTGAGCCTTGATAAGCCATCATAAAAAGAGAATTTCCCTTTAAAATTTCTTCTTCACTATTTAAAATTCTTGGTAAAAGAGCAAGCTGCCCAGGATAAACTATTTGATTTATTAGTGAAGACAAACTTACAACAATCATTACATACCAAATACTTAAATTTGAAAACAATTTAATTAATGGAATTGAAATTAATAAAATAGCTTGAATAAGTTGAGTTAAAATCAAATATTTTTTCATGTTTACTCTATTGAAAAGAGGAGATAGGAAGAATTGAACTATAGCCATGGATGACTGAAAAAACAAAGCAAGACCTGTATAAAATGTTGAGCCTGTCATGGAATAAATTAAAAATACAATTCCGACTCCATAAAGGCTGTCTCCGAAGTTTGAAATAAACCTTGCAAGTAACAGCACCATAAAATTTCTATTTTTTAACATAATTTTTCCTCAAATTTTAAAAATAGGTAGATAGAAATATATTCATATACTCATAAACTTTAAAAACTATATATTTAGTTTTTATATGTAACTTGACAACTGACATTTAATATAAATATCATTTTTATATTACTTCTATTTTATTTATTTGTCAAATATTTTTATAATTTTATTTTAACAAACTAAATATTTTTACATATTTATTAATTTTATATTCATAAAAAATCTTATTATAATATATATTTCTTATTAACGAAAATATAAATATAAATTATATTTATATTTATTAATTATTTATTATTAATAATTGCATAAAATAATTTTTTAGAAATTTATTTTATAATTAAACATATTTCGTTAATTTTTTTATCTCTATATTAAAATTTTAAATATTTTATTTATATAATAAAATTATTTATTAATTTAAATTTTAACTTAATATTTTATAAAAATTATTACTTAAAAAATAGTTTTTAATAGCATAATAAAATAGCTTTTTTTGAAAAGATTAAAAACATAAAATTAAAAAACGATAGAGCTTATAATTCTATCGTTTTTACAGAAAAATTAATATTATAAATTTATAATTTTAATTTTGATAATAATCTAAAATCATATCAAATTTATTACTTTGAAACTTTTAAGTAAGTTATGGATATTTTTTAAATTGCTTACCATAATAATGCTAACTTTATAATTTTCTATATAAATTTCATCATTTTTTTATAGTTAAAATATATATAGATTGTGTTAATATAATAAATGTTTAATATTAAGAAAAAATTCAATATTAAACATTTGGTATATTTCAGAAATACAAATAAAAAATATTTTTAAATTAATGTAAAGAATTATTCTTATTTTTTAGATAAGAATACTATATGTCTTTTTTTATCTAAATGATATTCACATACAAAGCCTATTTCTTCCAATAAATTTTTTATATATTCTGGTGAATATACTTTAAAATTTAATATATCAGTCCATTTTTTTATATTCTTATCTTCTATAAATGCACCTTCATTACAAATTAAAAATAACCCGCCAAAATCTAAAACTCGATATATTTCTTTAAAACACTCTTCTATATTTTCCCAAAAATAAATTGTTTCAAAAGGCAGTAATTATATTTACAGTTTTATCTTTAAAAGGAATATTTTTTACATTCCCCTCTATAATTTCGCATCTATTTTCTTTTATAGCTTTCTTATTTAAATTTTTTGAAATTTCTACACTTGTTTTTGAATAGTCCATTCCATAAACTTTATTTGCTTTTGTTAAAAAATATTTAACATTACGACCACCACCACAGCCTAAATCTAAAATGACATAATTTTTATTAATTTTTAAAAATGATCTTGCCCATTTAGATAATTTTTCATGACCAAAATTCATACATTTTACCATTAAAAATCCAGAAAAATTATCTTTTGGTTTTACCACATTTTCAAAAAATTTTTTAGCATAGAATCCTCCAATTGATATATATTATCATTATGATATCATATATCAATTTAGAAGTCTATTTTATTTTTCAATTGATTTCTTCAAGCTCCTTGAAGTTATACCAATAAATAAATGTTTTACTTACTTTTTTATCTAAAGATTCTTCTATAGCTTTTTTATAAATTTCAAGCTGTTTATTGTAAAAATTAGATCTTTTTATTGAATCGGTTTTAAAATCTAAAAGAATTATTTCTTCTTTAAGTTCAAACATTAAGTCAATTTGCCCATTTAGGTATATGTCCTCATATTTCATAAGAAATGATTCTTCTTTTCTTATATTAATTGAATCTTTTTTTAACTTTTTAATAATTGGATTTTTAAAGAAATCTAAAATTTTTTCTAAATCAATAATTTCAAATACGTCGTCTTTAAAAAATTTTTTTTCAACAAACTTTTCTATCTCGACTCTTAAGGAAATCAAATCGTAATCTTTTATATCGAGAACTTGAAATACTTTATGAATTAAAGTTCCCTTTTCTACAGGATTATAAATTTTCTTTTCTTCTAAAAAATTAGGTTTTCTAAAATTTGTATAATTGGTATCATCATTTTTAAATGGTACATATCCTAAATTTGACTTATCAAAATTTTTACTTACTTCTGTAACAGACCTTTTTATCATCTCTTCTGTATCAGATTTATAAGGGTAGGTTTTATCATATATTTCTTTAAACTTTTCTATAATTTCATGGTTCACATCATTTTTTTCAAAAAATTCACTAATATCTACGTTTTCAAATTTATTTATTAAAGTACTTTCTGTTATAACTTCAACTTCTGCAATATTTGTTAAATTATTTTCAAAAGTATCTTTAAATATTTTATTTGAAATAACTTCATTAGATAATATAGAAAGAATCCAATCCATATATGAATTCATATCTAAAAGGTTATTCTTTTTTTTAAGCCTATCTTCTATTTTTTCTATTTTCATATTTCCTATTATAAAAAGTTCTTTCTCGGCTCTTGTCATTGCTACATAAAGAATTCTCATCTCTTCTTTCTTGTTTTCTATAGTTATTTTTTCATTTATAAGTTTTTTTCTTATTGACGGAAAACGAACTTTATTTTCATAATCGTTATTATTAATTCCTATTCCAAGTTCATCATCAAAAACAATAGATTGCTTTGTATGATTAGTATTAAACCCTTTAGAACTTTCTGCTATTATAACTACTGGAAATTCTAGACCTTTAGATTTATGAATTGTCATTATTCTTACTAAATTTTCACTTTCTGATAAATTTCTAGATATATTCATTTCTTCAGATTTATTTTTTGAAAGCATATCTATATAATTTATAAATCCAAAAAGGCCATTATCATTATTTTTATCATAATCATCCATTAAATCTATAAATCCATAAACATTGTTTATTCTATCTTCTGCTCTATCACGAGAAAGAAGAAATTCATAAAAGCCAGTATTTTCAAATAAATAATTTCCAAAATCATACAAATTCATAATAGAAAGTTTTTTTGAAAGGTCAGAAAAAATAGTTTTAAAATTTTTTATTTTACAGATTAAACCTTTATCATAATTTTTAGAAGTTTCGTATAAATTAAATGCATCAACAAATGATACTCCACCTAAATTAATTCTAATTTTTACTAAATCATCTTCGCTAAATCCAAAAATTTCCGATCTAAGTATTGAAAGTAAAGTTATATCATCTTTTGGATTTACTATATATTTTAATAAATTTATAAAAAAGTTTACTTCTATAGCATTTAGTGTTACATTACTAATATCATTAAAAAAGGGGATTTCTGCTTTTTTAAAAGCTTGTTCAAAAAGATATGATTTAGAACCACTTCTAAGCAAAATTGCAATATCTTTAAAGTCATACCCTAAGTCTTTGATTTTCCATATCAAATCAACAAGATAATCTTCTTCTTTAACTTTTTCATCTATAACTTTAATATTTACTCTTTTATGATTTGCTTTATTATTTTTTTTAAAATTTAATCTATGTCCACCTTCTTTATAATCTATGTCTGAATTTTCCTTTGTCATAAGTTTATCAAAAATAAAATTTACAAAATCAAGTATATCTTTTTGTGACCTATAATTTTTATTTAAATCTATTCTTATAGAATCATTATCTTTACTATAATCATCAAGCTTTTTTAAAAAAAGTTTAGGTTTAGCATTTCTAAAAGCATAAATTGACTGTTTTACATCTCCAACAAAAAATAAATTATTTTTTCCTTTAAGTTTTTCTATGATATAATTTTGAATTTCATTTGAATCTTGATATTCATCAAAAAATATATACTTGAATTTTTCTTTTAATTTATCTCTTACTTCATCTTTTTCTATGAGATTTATAAATTCATGTTCTAAATCAGAAAAATCTAGAGAATTCCTCTCTATTTTATAACTTTTATAAGTTTTAATAAATTCTTTTACCAAATAATTTATTTCAAATAAAAGTTCTTTTTCTTTTTTAGAAAATTCTTCAAAAATAGTAGAGTTTGTATTTACTACAAAATTTGATATACTTTTTATTTCTTCTTTATAATTATCTCTTAAATCTTTAATATAGTTGTAATCAATTTTATCATCATTACGGCTTTGGCGTATTGTTCCAAACTTTATTTCGTTTACTTCAATAGAAAATTTATCCCAATCATTCTCGCTTTCTTTTTTTAAATTACTTATTTTTTCAAAATCATTTTCTATTAATTCTATAAGCTTATCTCTCATTAAATGTTCTTTGCTATAATTATAATTTTTTTTAGCTTTTTGTGTTACATTATTTAACTTTTCTATAATTATTTTTTTTATTTCGACTAAAATATTATCATTTTTGCATGCTTTATCAAGCCAAGATATTGGATCTATTTGGGATGTTATTTTTTGATATGTCTTTAAAATTACATCTTTTGCATCTTTATCATCTTTTGTTTTTGCAAAATTTCGAAGAAAATTTTTAAAATTTTCATCCATTTTTTCATATTCTTTATCAAATAAATTATCAAGTACTTCAGACATTAGAATGGTTGCTGTATTTTTTTCTAAAATTTTAAAATTAGGTGATATGTTATCCATATAATAAAAATTTTCTCTAAGCATATCGGCACAGAATGAGTGAAAAGTTTGAATATGAGAATGATTTATTTTTTTTAATTGATCTTTTATAAATTTATAATCTGAAGTATTTTCTATAAGTTTTTTTTCAAGTGCTCCTCTTATTCTATCTTTCATTTCAACTGATGCTTTATTAGTAAATGTAACTATTATAAAAGATAAAATATCTTTTTTATCTTCAACTATAAGTTTAATAATTCTATTTACAAGGACACTTGTTTTGCCAGAACCAGCAGCGGCTGAAACAATAATGTTTTTATCTAAAGTATTTATAGCCTGAAGTTGTTCTTTACTAAATTCCATCTTTTTCCTCACTATCATTTAAAATATCTGAAAGTTTTATATTTTTGTTTATATTTTTAAACTTGAGTTGATCTAAAGTTTTATCAAATTTGCATATTCCTTTAAAATCACAATTTCCACATTCATCTCTTTCACTTGAATATTTAAGAGGAGCAAGTTTTATAAATCCATTTTTTATATTTTTTATATCTTCACTTATAAGTTTTTTTACAAAATCTTCTAAACTTTTAAGTTCATTATTTGAAAGTAGGTATGATTTTTTTATATCTACTATTGGTGATTTTTTTATATCATCACTTTTTCTATCAAAAATTTTAAAAATTTCATCATTATTTTCAACTATAAAACCATTCATTCTAAATTTATTCGAATTCTCTTTTTCGACTTTTTCAATTGTATAAGATTCTTTTAAACTTTCTATTTCATCTTTAAGCGGCATATAAAAAGAACCTAATGGTATTAATTTTTCATCTCCATTTTCTACTGCAATCATATAAATTAAAAGCTGTAAATCAAGCCCATAAGAAAGATCAGCAATTTTAAACTCTTTATTTCCACTTTTATAATCAATTATCCTAACAAATGAATTAGCTTTGTCTATTCTATCTATTCTTCCTCTTAAATAATTTTCTTCATCAACATAAACTTTAGGAAATTTTGAGTTTTCATCATATCCAAAGTCTTCTTCAGTAGTATAAATTTTAAAATCGCCATCTTTAAGTTGGCTAATTAATTTATTTGTACCTCTTTGAGTTGAATAAAATACATTTTCTAAAATGAATTTATTTCTAAAATCATTTTTACGATTTTCATCAAGGTTTTCTTTTACAACATTTTTAAACTCTTCTTTAAGTACATTTTTAATTTCTAAATTATTAATATTTTCAATATCTTTATTTTTCAAAAAAGAAGACAATTCTTCAAAAATTCTATGTACTATAGTTCCAACTTCAAGATTATCTATATCATATTTTTCTTCATAATTTGGTTTTAACCCATATCTTACAAAATATTTATATGGACACTTAGAATATTCCTCTATTTCAGAAACATTAAAGTGATTTTTACTATATAGTTTTCTTGATAAGTTTATATTTAAATTTTTTTTATCATTTTTATAAAAGAGTCCTTTTTTTATAAGATTATCTTCATTCTTTTCTTTTTTATATTGTATAAATGCTTTTGCTATTTCTTTTTCATTATCACTAATTTTTTGATTTTTAATCATATTTTTAATAGATTCAAGAGCGATAAATTCAATTTGTTCAAAAGAATATTTTTTAAGTGAAATATCAAAATTATTTCCATAAGTTATTGGAACATTACCATCTTTATTAGAAAATATATTCATAATTCCACTTAAAACTATTGATCTATTTATAGCTTCATTATTTTTTTTGCTTAAAGAATATGAAAAATATATTGATTTTGACATAGTAATTAATTTATATAGATATAATTTTTCTCTTTCTTCTAAATCTTCATCAAAAATTTTAAGATCAATTTGCATAGACCTTAAAGTATCTATATTTTCCTTTCCTATAATTGGGTTTGAAACTGATTTACTTGGAAAAAATACGTCATTAAGACCTAAAATAAAATTTATGGCTCTATTTTCAATCCTTGTTCTTTTAAAATCACATACAATAATATTATCTTTTGTTGGAGGAATTATTCCTATATCAATATCTTTACAAGATGAGTAAATTAAAGAATAAATTTTAGATAAATTAGTAATTTTTTCTCCAGAAATTGCTACAAGTTCTTCTAGTATTACCGTAAATTTATCCCAAACTTGTTCATTTTCTTTGTAATCAGCATTTCTTCCAGAATTATTAAGCATTATCTGATAATTTTTTATTCCTCTTTTTATATTAATATTTTCCATTACAGAATAAATTTTAGTTACAATTTCTTTCACTTTTTTATTTTTCAAATCAATTATGGGGCTAACAAGTTTTATTACTTCATCTCTTAATTCATTTACTATTCTATATTCATTCTTTTTATTTGATATTTTATTAATTTTATTTGGGTCGTTTTTATATAAATTTTCATAAAAATCTTCATCAAAAATAAAATATTTATCTTCTAAAAACATAGAACCTTTAATTTTTCTTCTTTTTATATAATTTTGTAAAATAATTGCTTTATCATCAAAATCATCATTCAAAGAAAATATTCCAGATCTTAGTAAATAAACTAAATCTGAAACTTTAAAGTTATAAACTGAAAGCCTTATTATAGAAAGAAAAGTCTTTATAAGATGATTATCAGATAATTTTCTTTGTTTATCTATAAATATAGGCAAATTATATCTTTTAAAAATTTTTGTAATCTAATTTAAGTACTCTTTTTCATCTGTAATATAAATTCCTATATCTTTATAACGAATTTTGTCTTTCTTAACAAGTTTGTTTATTAAAATCGCTACATTTTCTACTTCACTTTTAGTTGAAGATGACTCTAAAAAGTGAATATTTTTAATTTTATTTAAATATTTCTTAGGGTTGAATTTTTCAAAATTTTTTATTAAATGTTTTATATCATCTCCTTGAATATTTTCTTCATCTAAAAATACTTCTTTAACTTTATCTATTTTCTTTAATTTGTTAAAAAGATATATTGAACTATCAAAAAATTCCAAATCAGAATACTTATTAGTATAAAGATAATCTTTATCTAAATTTATTGAAAAAGTTACAAGATTTCCTCTTTTTAGAAGAACATTTACAAGAGATAATTTTAAATCTGAAAGTAAATCAAATTTATCAAAATAAAAATTATAATCTTTTAAAAAATCACTAGATTCTAAAACATCTATTATATAAGAAAGACTATCTTCATTATCTAGATAAGTTTCACTTACTTCTTTCTGATATTCATCATAAATTAATTTTATTTCTTTAAATTTAAGTTTTGTAATAACATCATCACTTTCTTCAATTTTTTTAAAGAACTCATCATCAAAATTATTATCTTTAATAGATGAAATAAGAGATGCAATACTATTTACAAAATCAATATTCCCCGATTTATTTGAAAATATAGTTAATTTATCGTTGATTTCTTGCAGTATGTTTGTAATTATAATAATTTTAGCATTTTTTGATAAAAAATTTCTATTAGGATTTCCAACTCTATCTATTACAAAAGACTTGAAAGAAGAAAAACTTAATACTTTAACATCCATTACAGTATTAAATGAAATTGAGTCAATAAGATCAATATCACTTTGCAAAGTATATTGTTCAGGTACTATTAAAATTGATTTTTTATGTTTTTTTATATCTTCTTCTATTAAATTATAAATATATTTTGAATTTTCTTTTGGATATCTTGAAATAATTGTTTTAATCATAATATTAGTTTCACCTCACTTCCCTTGCTTGAATCATAACTTACTAAAATTTTAGCATCAATAGCATCTTTTAAATCATCCACATGACTAATTAGACCTATAAATTTATTTTCATATGATAATTTTTCTATAGCGCTTATAACCTTTCTTAAATAATCTTTTGATAGAGTTCCAAATCCTTCATCAATAAACAAAGTATCTATTTTTACACCACCATTTTCAATACTTATCTCATCTGATAAACCTAAAGCTAAACTTAAACTTGCTAAAAAGCTTTCTCCGCCTGAAAGAGTTGATACTGGCCTTAATTTTCCAGTATTTGCATCTAAAATTTCTATATCTAGTCCAGATTTTGTTCTGAAATCTTCGGTATTTGAATTTCTAATCATAGAAAATTGTCCATCTGTCATATCAAGTAGCCTAATATTAGCAAGATTTAAAACTTTATCAAAGTAGAAAGTAAGCACAAAGCTTTCAAAATCAATCTTTTCCCTACCTTTGATTTTACCAAATAATCCATTTGCAACTTTGGATAATTTAGCAAGCGAATTACTTTCTTTTCTATTAGAATTGTATTTTTCTTCTAATTCATTTATTCTTTCTAAAGTCTTTTTAAATATATTTAAATCAGTGTAAAATTCATTTTTCTTAAAGCTTATTTCTTCTTTTTTTGTATTTAAATCTTCTAGTTCGTTTTCTATTTTTTCTATATCAACTTTTTCTTTATCTTTGTAAGACAAATAAATTTTTCTTTTAGTTTTTAATTCTTTAAGTTTATCAAAAAAATTATCAATTTCTTCTTTTCTATCCATATTTTTTTTTAAATTGTTAAGATAAATTTTATACTCTTCAAAAGAAGTAAAATATTCATTAATTTTTTCTTTAAACTCTTTATCATAAAGATTATTTTTTTTAAGCAAATTTTCTAAATTATTTTCTATATTTTCAACTTCTTTTTCTTTATTATTTTTATCTATCTCACTTTGTTTATATATCTCTCTAATTTCAGAAATACTATCTTCTTTACTTTTTATTTCATCTTCTATAAATTTTTTAGATTTTAAAAGAGTATTTATATTTAATTTTTCCATATCATTTTTTTGACTAAGATAGGAATTTTCAATATTTTGATATTGATCTACTTTTTTATTTAAAATTTTAATTTCTTCTTCTGTATTATTTATTTTATCTTTTAAATATTCTAATTCTTTATTAAAATAATTTTTTTTCTTTTTTGCATAAGATAAATCTTTATCAATAGATTTTTCTTTCTCTACTAATTTATCTTTTTCTTTTTTCTTTTCTTTAATTTTTTCAGATAATTTATCTAAATCATATATAGTATTTAAAACTTGTAAATTTTTTTCTAAATTTTCATTTTGTAATTCTATATTTGATTTAATGTCTGACAATTTTTTTCTGATTTTTTCTAAATCAAAGGTTTCAATTTGATATTTTTCAACTTTTTTACTATGATGACTACCGCAAACAGGACAAATACCTTCATCATTTAATCTATCTATGAACTTATTAATAAAGATTAAATCTTCATTTACAATTGCCTTTTTTTCATCTTCTAATGCTATTTCCTTTTTTACTTCTAAGTCATTTAATTTTTTCTTGGACTTTTCTATATCATCAAGTTTTTTATAATCTTCTTCATTTGTTATAATTTCTTTTTCAAGTTCATATATTTTTTTGGTAAGTACATTTTTATCATCATTAAGTTTTGTAAGAAAATCATTATTAAAGTCTATATTTTCTCTTAAATCATCTTTTTTTTCAAAAAATCCATCTTTTTTTAAATTAAGTTCTAAAAGTTTTTTTCTAAAAGATTCTACAGAAAAGTATATTTTCTTAATATCTAAATAATTTTCCAAAGATTTTATAGAGTCTTTTACATCTTTTAAATTTTCTTTATCTATATCTTTTTCTTTTTCTAAATCATTTAATAATTTTGTTCTTTCTTTTGAAATAAAAAATTTATCTTTTAAATGTTTTAGATTTTCTTTTTCTATTCTTAAAATTTCTTTTAAACTTTCTATTTCTATTTTGTTATCTTTTAATCTTTTTTCATAAAAAGAAATAGAATTTGCTTTATCAGAAAGATTTATATCTTCTTTATAGTTTAAATATTTATTTTCATTTTTTAATATTATTTTTAATTCTTTTTCTATATCATTAAATACGTCTATTTTTTTATTTATTTCTTTTGAATTTTCTATATTTTTTTGAACTTCTATAATTTTATTTTCTATTTCTTTTAAATTTTGTGATTTTTCATCATAAATTTTATAAAAGTTATTTTCTTCTATACCAAGAGTTTCTTTAATGTTTTCAAAATCATGAGTTAATATGTCATCTCTGTTTACTTTTTCTTCAATTTTTTTGTCATAACTTATGATATTTTCAAGTTCTTTATCTATATAGTCCATTTCCTTTAAACTATCTTTAGCATAATCTTTAATTTTTTCTTGAAAATTTTTATATTCATAAGTTTTAAAAATATCTCCCAAAAGAGATGCTTTGTCAGCTGATTTTGCTGATAAAAATTCTTGAAATTGTCCCTGTGCTAAAAGCATAACTTTAGAAAACTGCTTATCATCAAGACCTATTATTTTTTTTATATAAACATCCGTTTCATTAATTTTTTCACTTATAAGCTTAATTTCACCGCTTATATCATAAAGAACTACACTATTAGAAATATCTTGATAAGGTTTAGATTTTTTTGCAACTTGCCTTGGAATTCTTTCTATTCTATATGTATTACCAGAAACTTCAAAGTCTAGACTTACGAAAGTATAAGGATCGCTTTCATTCAAATAGTCACTTCTAAGTCTATCTGTAGAAATATTTCTTGCAACTTTACCATATAGTGCAAAACTTATTGCATCAAATATACTTGTTTTTCCAGATCCAGTATCTCCTGAAATTAAAAAAATTTTTTTATCAAAAAGCTTATCAAAATCGATAGTTACTGTATCTTTATATGTAATAAAACCCCTAATAATTAATTTTTTTGGTCGCATTGTTCTATCCTTTTTAATAATACTAAGTCATCGTCTTTAATTTCTTCATCCATCTTATATTTATAAAATTCAGAAAAAATCTCTATTATATCTTTATTTTCTATATCTATATCTAAAGATTTAGATTTGTTAAATACAGATCTATTAGCATATGTTATTGAAACTGCTTTTGGAAATTTTTCTTTTAGTTTTGCCATTGCATTTTCTATTGTAAAATCATCTTCTAAAACAAACTTTATATAGTTTTCTGAAGATTTTTGTTTAAGAAGATCAAAAAATTTACCTTCTCTTACTTCAAAATCTCTTAGTGGAGAAATCTCTAACTTTTTTATATTAATATCTTTTTTTAAATCAACTAAAGTTACAGTCTTTTTTAAATTAGCTTCATCAAAAGAATATTTCATAAAAGTTCCTGAATATCTTATTTTAGGATCTTTTACATAGTGTGCTCTATGAAGGTGACCTAAAGCCACATAATCAAAATTCATAAAAAGATTTACATCCATAGCATCACTTCCGCCTATATTAAGTGGCTTTTGATCTAAATTATATTCTTTTTCATCAAAATTTGATAAATCACTGGCATAAGCATGTGTAATTAAGACATTCCTATCTTTATATTTAATATTTTCTAACAATTTTTTATATATATCAGTAAAATTTTCTATATTAGAGTCAATTTCAGTTTTAGCCTTATTTATAGAAATAAATGGAATTAAATAAAAATTAACTGGACCTAAAAAATCATAAAATGTTATTGGATTTGGATCATATTTTCCCACCATATAATAGTTTTGTGATCTATAAAATTTTCTATTTATATCAAGTCTTTTTGATGAATCATGGTTTCCAGAAATTGCTAAAACTTTTTTATTAAAAGAAAAAACTACTTTTTCTATAAAATAAGAATAAAGCTCAAGAGCTTCAGATGAAGCAATGTTTGTATCAAAAATGTCCCCTGCAATCATGACTACATCTATATCTTCATCTTTAATTATTTCTAAAATTTTATCAAGTGCATATTTTTGTTCCTCTATTAAACTATAACTTCCAATATTTTTTCCAAGATGCAGATCTGATAAATGAAGAAGTTTCATAATATTCTCCTTAAAAATAAATTATATTTTAATTAAAACTGTCTAAATTTTTTAATAAATTAAACTATAAATTTATATTAATTTTCTTTACTTTAGATACTCTTTAAACATAATTATACTGTATTTAAATTTTTTAATTTTTGTATAAAGCATTAAAAAAGGAGACATTTTTAAAGTTTGTCTCCATTAAAAATATTTTTATTTTAAACTAAAACCTTTTTCATCCGTTTGCCTTGTTTGTATTTTATAAATCCCCACAAAACAATTAAAAAATTTGAAATGAACATTGAAATCCATATTCCTGTAGAACCTAATGAACTAAATTTTCCAAATGCCCGTACAAGTGGTAGTCTTAATACCCAAAGTCTTGCAATCGACATTATCATAGTTATTTTTGTATCTCCAACCCCCTGGAAAAATCCAGTTATAGAAGAAAAATATCCCATAAAAAATATTATTCCAGCAGTATATGCAAGATATTCACTCGCCTGTTTTATTAGCTGTGTTTCTTGATTGTCTTTAATAAAAATTGATAATAGTTGATTGTTAAAAACTAAAATTATTAATGCTGAAATCATTGAAAAAATTGTTATCCAAAAATTTGCTCTTTTAAAAATAGCTTTGGTTCTTTTTATATTTCCAGCTCCAATATTTTGCCCTGTAATTCCAGTTAAACTCATTCCAATTCCCATTGCAGCCTGATTTACCAAATCTGAAAGTCTATTTCCTATTGCAAATGCAGCAATTGTAACTGTTCCATAACTTTGAATAAAACTGTTTAAGATAGTAAAACCTAAAGCTTCACCTGAATTTCCAAATGATATTGGAACTGCCAAATTAAAAATTTGTTTTACAATTTTAAAATCATATTTAAAATTTTTAAAATCTAATTTTATTTTTGATTCTTTTTTTACAACAAAAATTGCCATCACAACCAAAAAGGCTTTTGCAACATTTGTGGCAAGTGCTGCACCCATAAGTCCTAGATTTAATCCTTTAAAAATTAAAACTTTATCAAAAATAAAAAAAGGATCTAAAATTACATTAGTTATTGAAGATATTGCAGAAATAATTGTAATAGCTTTCGTATTTCCCTGTGAATTTAAAATTGACTGAAAACCAAAATATGTCATATCAAAAATTATTCCGCTGAAACTTGTTACAAGATATATATATGTTTTATCAAAAAAACTTCCTTTTGCACCCATCCATCTTATAATAAATGGTGTTACAATAATGCCTAGAATAGAAAAAATAACCCCTAATACAAAAGATATTAAGACAGAATATGTAGCATAAACTTTTGCTTTTTCATCTTTTTTTGCTCCAAGAGATTGTGCCATAAGAGCTGTTGATGCAACACCAACTCCTAATCCTACCGATATAAATAAAAAAATTACAGGCCGTGAAAAAGATGTTGCAGCAAAATCTTCTGAACTTATTCTTGAAACATAAATTCCATCAGTTAATGAATATAATGTTCGTATTAAACTATTGAACATTAAAGGTATAGAAAGAGTGAAAATAACTTTATTAATATTTCCTTTTGTTATAAATTCAGTTGAATTTTTCATTATCCCTCCTTTATAAAAACTAAAGAATACTATACTTTAATTATTTTTATTTGTTATTTTTTAATATACATTTTTAAAATGAAATCTTTTATAAAATTAAAATGCTAATAAGGGTATAAGTATTTTGGAGGTGTGTTTTGAAAATACTTACTGATATTATTTATAAAGATGAAGATGAAAAACATAAATTTGATGTGTATATTCCAGATATACCAAATTCAAAAGCTATAGTACTAATTCACGGAGGAGCTTTTGTAACAGGAGATAAATCTTCAGATAGTGATATTGCAACAGAAATTACAAAAAATGGTTATTTTTGTTTTGTTCCAAATTATAGACTTGCTCCAAAAAACATTTATCCATCACAATTAGATGATATGAACTCTTTTATGAAATATTTAATCAAAAGTGATTTTGAATTTGACAAAAATAAAATTGGAATTCTAGGATATTCAGTTGGAGGAAATTTAGCAATTGAACTTTCTTTAAAATACGGATATACAATATGTTCACGGTCAGGAGTAATAGAATTTGAAGAATGGCTTAAAGAACATAAAAATACTAAAGAAAAAGAATTTACATCTCTTGCAGGAAATAGTCCCGATGTATCTGATGATTTTGACGGATCAGATGATGAAACTTATAAATGGGTTTTAAATACTTATTTAGGAAATGACAATGAAAATATAAGAAAATCTTCTCTTTTAAACAGAATTGACAAAAATTGTGGAAATATGTTTTTGATAAATTCAAATAGAGAATTTATTCCAAAAGATGGTGTAATTAAATTACAAAATAAACTTATAGAACTAAATAAAGATGTAAGTGTAAAATTTTTTAAAGGCCCTAAACATGCAAAAGCTTATTGGAAAAAAGCTATTGTTCCGACTTTAAATTTTTTTGACAACAATTTATAAGAAATAAAAGTCCAAATTAAGAATTAATAAACTTAATTGGACTTTTATTTTTTATTCTATTGGTTTTCTATAAAATCCACCATAAAAGCTTTCTGTTCTAAATACATTTACAACAGCTTTAGGATCAACTTTTTTTACCAATTTAATTATATCTTTAACTTCATAAGTAGATACTACTGTTTCACATATGTAGTTTTTTCTTTTTGTATATCCACCATAGCTTTCTGTGACAGTAATTCCATGCCTAAAATTTTTTATGTATGAATTAACCATTTTTTCTGCCTGACCTGTTATAATTTGAAGCGATAATTGTTTATATCGCTGATGGAATTTATCAATCACTTTTGTGCTAACAAATTGGAAAACTATTGAATAGCAAGCTTTATCATATCCAAAAAGAACACCAAAAATAGTAAGCAAAACTACATTAAACAAAAAAACGTAACTCCATATTGCTCTTCCAAATTTTTCTGAAACATAAATTGCAATAAAATCAGTTCCACCTGAACTTGCACCTTCCGTCAATAATATCACAATTGAAAATCCATTTAAAACCCCGCCAATTATTGAACTTAACATAATGTCATCTATTAATGGTTTAAATTTAAAAATATTAAGAAAAAGCGATACAGCTAAAATATCTATTGTAGATAAAAATGTAAATTTAAAAGATATCTCCCTATAACAAAAAAAGATACATGGAATATTAAATAGTAGCAACCCAACAGATATTGGAAAATTAATAGAAAATAATTTTAAAATATCTCTTGCAAGTATTGAAAGACCTGTAAACCCTGGGGATAGTATCCCTGCACTATTTACAAAAGTTTCAAGTACAAATGTCTGCAAAATTGCAGCAATTAAAACTATAAAAATGCTCTTTGACCAACTTATGCATTTTTTCCCCGTTATTTTTTTCAATTTTCTCTCCTTTTGTGTGATAGTAATATCATAATATTATTTTTATACAAAAGTCAAATATTTAAGTAAATATAAATTGTTTAATTTGAAACAAAAAAGAGACCATTTCAGGTCTCTAAAAATCTATGTAAAATTATTCCTCAGGTGCACATGATCCTGTTGGGCATACTGATTCACATGTTCCACAATCAATGCATGTATCAGCATCAATTACGTATGCATCTTCGCCTTCAGATATAGCCTCTACTGGGCATTCTCCTGCACAAACTCCACAAGAAATACATGTACTTTCTTCAATTCTGTAAGCCATGATTTACCTCCTTATTTAATATACCTATAGTATAACTTTAATTTATTATATTGTCAAATATTTAATTATTAAATTATTACATTTCTTTCATACTCTTCTTGAGTTACTTTTATAATTTCATCTGAAGAAAAATCTTCTTCAATATCTTGATCTTCTGATGGAATTCTTATTCTACTTGTTAATTTTATATAATTATTCGAAACGACATAACCATAACCTTTTTTAGTCTTAACTTTTTCAGAAACTTTCGGCAAAATTTTCATTGCATCTTCATAAGTTGATTGTTCAAAATTTAGACAACACATTAATCTTCCACATGAACCAGATATTTTTGTTGGATTTAATGTTATATTCTGATCTTTTGCCATCTGAATTGAAACATGACTAAACTCTCTTAAATAATTATGGCAACATATTTCTCTGCCACAACAGCCAATTGCTCCTAATGTTTTTGCCTGATCTCTAACTCCAATTTGTCTAAGTTCTATTCTATTTCTGAAAACACTTACTAAATCTTTAACTAACTCCCTAAAGTCAACTCGAATATCGGATGTGAAATAGAAAATAACTTTCTTTCTATCAAAAGTAAATTCACAATCAACTAGTTTCATATCAAGATTATGTTCTTTAATTTTTTGCGCACATATTTCTTTAGCCTCAATTGCTTTTTTTCTATTTAATTCTTTTGTAATGATGTCTTCTTCATTTGCTTTTCTTATTACAGGTCTAAGCTCTGGGTTAAAATCATCTCCAACTTCTCCTTCAGCAATTTTAACTTTTCCAAGCTCAACACCTCTTACAGTATTTACAATAACATAGTCATTATATGAAAATTTTATATCAAGCGGGTCAAAGTAATATATTTTACAGGCTTTATCAAAACTTACTCCGATAATTTTTCGCATTTTTCCTCCACTACTGCAGTTTTTCAAAATAAATTTAAGAAAAGAATATCACATATTAAAAAATAATTCAACTTAAAAATAATTTTATGCTAACTTAAACTAAAAAGCTGAAAAAAGAAGTTCTCCAAACTTAATTTATAATTTGCATTAACCAAAAATCCTTTTTTTATTTTTTCAATTAAGCTTATAATTTTTTCAATATTTTTAAATTCTATATTTTTTATTTTTTTATAATAAAATATTAAAGTTTTATTTTTAAGATATGAATCATCGCCCAAATATTTGTATTTAATTAGATCTTCAAAAAAATTTTCAATTTCATTTAATAATTCATTTTTTTCATCTTTTAAAGAATCAAAAAAATCTAAATTTTTATAAAATTCTACTAAATTTCCTGAAACGGTTTCTGCTAAAATATTTGCAAGTTTTGTTGTATCTATATCTGTTTTAGGAAGATCTAAGTCAAATTTTATAATTTGTGCTCTTGATCTTATTGTAGGAAATAACATATTCGAATTTAATGTTGTAAGAATTATAACTGCATAATCATTTGGTTCTTCAAAAGATTTTAAAAGTGCATTCATTGCTTCTTTACCAGAATTTTGTGCATTATGAATAACATATATTTTAACTTTTCCATTCTCAGGTCTTAAATTCATATCAGATATCAAATATCTTATATCTTCTATTGATAATCTTTTTTCAGATGCATTAATAAGCCTAAAATCATCATTTTGATTTAATGGAACATATACATTATTTATTTTAAAAATTTCCTTAGCAAATTTATAAGTATTTTCAAGTACTTTATTTAAATTTTCTCCTTCAAAGATATATGCTTGAGTATATGATTTATTTTCTATTTGTTTTTTTAAAACTTCCATGACTTTTAAAAACCAAATTTTTTTTGAAGAATTTCATAAGATTTTTCAATAACTTTATTTAAATTTTCAGATGCATCAATTCTGACTATTTCATTTTCATTTAATGAGGCTATTTTTTTATAACCTTCATAATTTTTTTTATGAAAATCTATATCTTCTTTTTCAAATCTGTCTAATTTTTTTGCTATTTTTTTTCTTTCCATTGCAACTTCTGCATCAATATCTAAAAAGATAGTTAAATCTGGCTTTAAGCCATTAGTAGCAAAATTGTTAATGATTTCAACTTCTTTTATTCCAAGGTTTCTTCCAATTCCTTGATAAACAAGAGAAGAAATTACAAATCTATCACATATTACATTTACTTCTTCTTTCAAAAGAGGAATAATTTTTTCAGAAACAAGTTGTGCTCTGCTTGCAGCCATTAAAAGAGCTTCTGTAGTATATTTTAAATTGACATTATTATTATCAAGAAGAATTTCCCTTATTTTTTCTGATATTTCAGTTCCACCTGGTTCTCTAAAAATTCTGAAATCAATATTTTTTTCTTCTAATTTTTTTCTTATTCCATCAATTACACTTGTTTTTCCAGAACCATCTGGCCCTTCAAAAACTATAAATTTTCCACTCATAATTATCCTCAAATAAATATTTAAAAAGCCGTGCTTTTACACGGCTTTTTAAAACTATTCCTGTGTTTCTTCTTCTGTTTCTTCAGTTTCCTCATCAATTTCTTCTTCTTGAGGAGATTGAAGTGAACATACAACATCATCTTTATCAGCTAAAATTTCTATTCCAGAAACTTTTGCTATATCAAGATCTGCAACTGTAAATGAATCTCCAATATTCATTTCAGTAACATCAATTTCAGCTGCTGAAGGAATATCCTTTGGTAAAACTTCAACTTCTACTTCCTCAATATTTTGAATTAAAACAGAAGGCTGTACTTTTATTTCATCTCTTCCTAAAAGTACAACAGGAACAGTTACTTTCATAACTTCGCCTGCAATTACTTTTTGAAAATCAATGTGTAAAAATTCATCATTAATATGATTTAACTGATAATCTTTAACAAGTACGCTTACTCTTTCACCGTTCAAATTTAAATCTATAATTTTCGATGTCCCAGCTTGCTTGAATATTTGATAAAATTCTCCCTTATCTACTTGAACATTTAAATTTTCTTCATCTTTTGCATATATAACGCCTGGAACTAAATTATTATTTCTTATTTTATTAACTTTATTTTTTCCAACTGCCTCTCTTAACGAAGCATTAACAACTAATTCTGCCATTTTTCCTCCTCTAAATCAGGTTATTTATACTTTTTGATTATACCATTGAACATTCATTTATCAAAGAACAAAGCGATTTTGTGATGAATTTTTTCGTTATTTTAATAAAAAATAATACAAATAATTATTTTTTTGTTTTTTGGGTATTTAATATTTAAGAATTTTAAAAAATTTTAGGAGGATATTATGTTAGAAGAAAGAACAGGATTTAAGTTTGGAGATGAAGACATAACTCTTTTAGGAAAAGATGTCAAAGTCGGAGATAAGGCACTGAATTTTAAAGCCATAAATGATGATAAAGTTTTTGACTTTTATAAAGAAACTGATGGAAAAATAAAGATAATTTCTGTTGTTCCTTCTTTAGATACATCCGTATGTTCCATTCAAACAGTTAAATTTAATGCAGAAGCTGAAAAATTTTCAAATGATATTGTAATAATTTCTGTTTCAGACGATTTACAATTTGCTCAGAAAAGATTTAAGGATGTTAAAAAAATTAATAATATAACATTTGTTTCCGACCATATAAATATGGATTTTGGTGAAAAATATGGCGTTTTAATAAAAGAATTAAGGCTTCTAAATAGATCAGTTTTTGTAATTGACAAAGATAATTACGTAAGATATGTTGAATATGTAAAACAAAATACTGAACTTCCAAATATAAAAAACGCTATAAATGAAGCAGTTAAACTTGTATAATAAATCGTAAATATTTTATATGAAAAAGTAGTGTTTTTAAAATTATAAAAATTTTTATAAGCACTACTTTTTTTATTTTATAAAATTTATATTTCTATTTTTAAGTTCATCTTTTAAGCTTTCGCTATTTCTTTTAATTGAAAACTCGAACAAACCCATTGCAGTAAAACCAAAAATTTTATATTCTAAATTACAAATATCTAAAGATTTTTTAAGTATATCATAGATATATAAGTTATCTTGTTCTCTTAAAAAATCAATTATAATCATTCCACCTATTTTTCTAAGCTTTAAAATATATGGTATACAACTAGCAACTTTTGAATTTATTTCTTTAAATATTTTTTCTTTGTTAGCTTTTCTTGAAAAAGATGATGAGTTTACATCTATAAATGTTAAAGTTTCTGTTTCATTTATTAAAATATTACTTCCATTTATATTTATTTTTTCACTAAAAACAGATTTTAATGATGAATATATAGCTATATCATAGAAAATAGAAATTTTTTTTATTTCTAATTTATTATTCGAATTTTTATAATTTTCAAATGCATTATATTTATATAAAAGTTTTGGTGTCGGTGAAAAATTTTCTTCATTTAAAAGTTTTTGTTTTATTTTTATAAGAAATTCTTTTTCTTTAAAATATTCTCCCTTTTTCTTATGAAAAATAGTATTTGAAAATCTTTTTATATATAAATTTTCAGTTTCTATTTTATAATTTTTAGACAAAAGAGCTGGCTTTTTATTTGCTTTGTCTTTTACAACTTCTACAATCTCACTTTCACCGACATTTAATGCTTTTTTAGATTTTAAAAATCCAGTTACATTTTCTTTATATTCTAAGAAATATCCATTTAAGTAATCAATTTTTTTTATAACTTTTGCTCTAAAAATAGACCCGTAATCTTTATCATCATAAAAAAATATCTCTACAAGTTTACCTTCCAATACTTTTCCATAGCAAAAATTATCTTCATCTAAAAAAATATAATTATTCATTTTCCAAACTTTTCTTTTAATTTTTCAAAAAAACTAAGTTTAGAAACTTTTTTTTCACTTTCAGAAAGTAAATTCTGCACTATTTCTGTATAATCATCATTTTTTTTATTAAAGCCAAGATATTTAGAAGTTATACCATTAATTTCAATAAATTTTTTTCTATCTGAAAAGTAAGAATCTACGTTATCTATATAAAAATAATCACTATCTTCCATTACTAAATTTTCATCTGTAGCAAAAACTTTTATACCATCATCAAATAATGAAAAATCAGCTCCATCAAATATTATAAATTCATAATCTAAATCTTCTAAAAGATCTTGTAAATTTTTTTTATCTGGCTTAAATTTTTCTTCAATAAGGGGAGAAAGAATTATATCTATATTATCATTTACTTTTGTAATTATTTTATTTTTTTGTGTATAACCCAAAAAATAATCTGCTAAATCATAAGTAATCATTCCATCATTTTCAAAAAAATCTTCAATGTTTGTTTCTTTTCTTAGAAGAGAAATTAGCAAAACTTTTTTTTCTTTTTCAATACTTTTTGCAAAAGTTGTAGAAAAATTTGCAGTATTAATATTATTAATGCTATTTATTAAATATTTTTTCATTTATACCTCTTACTCATTAATTTGTGTTTCATCATCAACATTTTCTATTGAAGTGTCTACAATATAAGTATCTTCGGGTTCTATACCTAAAGCATGACATATTGTATCTCTCATTAAAGCAGATGTATTATAACTTGTACCACCTTGAGGAAGTAAAATGCTTACAGCTATCTGTGGGTCATCATAAGGTGCATAAGATATCATCCAAGAATAAGGAGCATAGTCACTACCATCATCATTTTTTCCCTCTACTTCAGCAGTTCCTGTTTTAATACCAATATCAATTGGTAATTTATTTAATATTTCATTATTTTCTGCAACTTGCAATGTTCCATATTTTATATCTTCTAGATATTGTTCATCTGTTTTATTTATAGGATTATATTTACCTTTATTTTCAAATAAAGTCTCTTTTGTAACATGGTTTTTAACAGAATTTATTAATGTGTAATTATAAAGATTTCCTCCATTTGAAATAGTTGCCATAACTCGGTTCATTTGAAGAGGAGTATATGAATTTTGACCTTGACCTATTACAATATTAAGCATATCTACAATATCCCAGTTTGCTTGATTTAAATATGAATATTTAATTGTATCAGCAAGGCCAGCTATTTCTCCTTCATGTTCTATTAAAGGTTCATATTCCATTTTATCTAATGAATTTATAACATAATCTCTTGTTGCTTTTTCACTTTTTTCTGTCCATGAAATTATTTTTTCGATATCTTCGTCAATTTCTTCCTGAGTTTTTTTCGTTCCTTTTTTTAAGTAACTCTTTAAATTTTCATCAAGATATTGTTTTAAAAGAACTTTTGTAGTTTCAAGTTTATTTGCTTGACTTGGTATATGACCACTACTTTCTGCAGGTATACCTATCTCTATTCCAGTAGGTTGTGAAAGCCCCAACTCAGTTGCAGCTTTTCTTATGTCATCAAGCTCTAATTTTACACCCATATCATTATCATCGTGAGGATTTTTCCCTAAAGCAAGAGTATAAAAATAATAGTTACTAGAATATTTAAGTGCATCATACAAATTTTCTTCTCCATGGGTATCTCCTGTCATAGACCGGTACAAATCAGAAAATCTTTGATTTCCTATATCCATATAACCATAAGTATAATTTGTTTTATGTGGATCAAGACCTTTTTGTAAAGCTGCAAGACTCGTTACAACTTTGAATGTTGAACCTGGCATTACAGCAGTTTGACTTGCTATATTTAACAAAGGTCTTGGAGTAAGAGCGTTACTTTCATCTGAAACTTGAAGACTTTCCCAATCAGACGAAGATATACCTGTTGAAAAAAGATTAGGATCATAATCTGGTAAAGAAACCATTGATAAAACTTCGCCTGTTTTAACATCAGTTACTACAACTGCTCCACTTCCTGCATTTTTTTGAGTCTCTATTGGATAATAGTCCCCATAGTCAGACTCATATGATTCTCCCGTTCTAATTGCATTTAAAAGCCTTGAAAGATCATCTTCTATATTTTCCTGAAGTTTAGAATCTATAGAAAGATATACATCATTTCCTGGAACTGATTTTGTTTGTTCGAGTTCTTCTTTTCTATTTCCTTGAGAGTCAACTGATACGATTTTTTTACCGTTTTTCCCCTTGAGCGTTTCTTCATAACTTTGTTCAATTCCAGTTTTTCCAATAAGCTGATCTTTTAAATATCCTTTTTCTTTCACATAATCATTTATTTCTTCATCTGTTGCAATATTACCAATATATCCTAAAATATGGCTTGCTGAATTTCTATTTGGATAATATCTTATAGGGACAGTTTCAACATCTATCCCATTATTTGTATTAATATTTTCTTCAATTTTTGCAACTGTCCTTTGAGTCAAGTTATATACAAGATTTACTGGTTGATAACCATAACTTCCCTGTGATCTTATACTGTTATTTATAGCTAAAATAGAATTATCAATATATTTATTTAATGGTTTAATATCAGAATAATTTAGAATTTTTTCAAATGCATCTTTTGCATTTTTTAAATCTTCTTCTTTTAAATTAAAATATTCATAAGTATCATCTTTTTCAATTTCAAAAGTATATTCCCAGTCATCAACATCAATTGATGGATATATATTTTTGGACGAATTTACTGCTTGTGCAATGTATTTAACATCTTCATCTGTTATTAAATCAAATAATAAATCTTTCTTTGATGCTTCTGCAATTAATAAATCTACAGGATCGCCTTCCTGAGGATTTATAAAATCAACTTTAACTTTATATATTTTAGAATCTTTAGATGTTTCTTTTTCAATTTCAGTTTTTAAATTTAAAAATTTTCCATCTTCTTCCAGCTTTTCTATTAGCTTTTCAGCAGGAATAATGTATGATCCGTCATCTGATAATTTTGCTCTTTGTAATAATTCTTCAAGAGATGATTTTAAAACAATATTATAAAAATCTTTTTTTGCATTTGATGTTAAAGTTATGTCATTATATATTTTAGACAGATTTGCTTTTTTTTCTACAAGTTCAATATCATTCTTTATTGCATATTTTGATAATACTATATTATCTTGCAATTTATTTTCTTTTAAAACTTCATATACTATCTCTCTTGCTATTGGATTTTCTAAAATTGTTCTTATAACAGATTTATCATTATTTATAGCATTTAAAAGTGCCATTTTTGGATTTTCATCTTCATCAATTTCATATTCATCAAGAGTTGTATCTATTTTTTCCAATTTTCTATAATTAAGTTGCACTTTTTTTCCAGATATTTTTGTTTCTACAGGAAGTGAAATGCCTCTCTTTTTTAAAGCTTGAAGAGCTGTATCCATTGGTGAGTATAAAAATTGTTTTTCATACTTAACTCTCGAAAGTATTTCATAAAGTAAATTATTATCCACAATTATATCTATTACTTTTTCTGTAGGAACTTTTTTTTCTTTAAAATATGTTTTTTTATCTTTATAGGTAAATGAGTTAAGCTGAATTATAAAGTTTTCATCAAAACTAAGTCCTTCTTCAAGAAGAATTTTAGATAGTTTTGTAAATTGTTTAATTTTTTCTTCATTTGTCATATTCATTATTTCATCTTTATATAATTCAACTGCAAATGAAGGTATACTTGTTGCTAAAAGTTCACCATTTCTATCATAGATATCTCCTCTTGCTGCAATATCATCGATTTCTTTTATCTTTCTATTGTCAGATAGATCTCTATAATATTCTCCGTTTGAAATTGTTAAATTAAAAAGTTTATATATTAAAACTGATAGAGCAATACCTATCAAAAATAAAATTATTAATATTCTCTTTTTTTTCAAGCTTTTCATTATTCTCTTCTCATTTAAAATCTATATGTTGGTAAATACATTATTTTCTTTATAAGTTTATAGAAAACTACATAAACAGCTGTATTTAATAATGCTTCAACAAATAACGGTCCATAAACATATGATAAAATATCACTTTTTATTGACAATAAAAAATAAATTCCATTAACGAGGAAAAAATTTATAATTGTTGCTAAAAAAGATATTATTATTCCACCTTTAATATTTTTATATCTATTAGAACCTGAAAAATAACCTGTTAAAAATAGTCCCATTGCTTTTACGCCAAATAATTCAGTGAAGATAATATCTTCTAGAAGCCCAGAAAAAAGTCCAGAATATGCCCCGAAGTTTCTTCCTAATATTTGACTTAAAGCAACAATAAGTGGCAAAATTATATTTATATTTGCACCTAGAATATCTATTTTTGAAAAGATTGTATTTTGAATAATAAGGCTTATTATTAAAATAAAAATAGCTTTTGTTTTATTCATTCTTTTCACCATCCTTTAATACAAATAACCTGTATAAATGTGAAAAATCAACCTTGCTTGAAACAGTTATATTTTTATCAATTCCGTCATCTGAAATATCTACGCTTTCAACTTTCCCAATATAATAATTTCTTGGGTAAACTCCACCAATTCCTGATGTTAAAAGCACATCCCCTTTAGATACTTCACTTTGTATCTCAAGCATATAGCCCTGCATTCTTTTCTCTGAAAATTTATTTATTACTCCATAATCACCACTTGCAGAATTTACAAATGCAATATTATTTTCTGGAGATAAAATTGTTTTTACTTTTGAAGTATACTTTGAAACTGAAGTAACTTTTCCTACAATTCCGGTGTAATAATCTGAATCATCTATTGCTTGTAGAATTATATCTCCAACCTCTACTCCATCTTGTTTTCCTTTATCTATTATAATATTTTCTGTAAAAGCGTTAAGATCTTGTCCTATAGTATATGCTTCAATAAGCTTATCTGAACTATTCTTTATAGCTTTCCATTCAGCTTTTAAAAAGTCTTCCCTATTGATTATTTCTGTAAGTTTTTTATTTGTATCCTGTAATTTTTTGTTCTCTACAGTTAATTCTTCAACTTTTTGTTTTGTCTGTCTAGTTCCAAATGTATCTTCAATTGCATTTACAACTGATGATGAAATCATATAAGTAAATTTATTTATAGGTTCTAAAATAGTATTGGTAGCCTTTGAACTAATTTCAACAGCTGTTTTATTAAAATATGAAAAAATAATCAAAAAAATTAAAGCAATGATTGTAAGTACAAATCCTTTATTATTTTTTTTCTTTCTATAATATGCCACTATTTACTCTCTTTCAAAAAAATATTCAAATTATTTAAAATATATCCTGCTCCATTTATTGCAACTGTTAGAGGATCATCAGCTACAGTTACTTTTAATCTTGTGTTTTGACTTATATATTCTTTAAACCCATCTAAAAGACAACTTCCTCCTGTTAAAAAAATTCCTCTTTTTCTTATATCAGAAGATAATTCTGGTGGTGTATTTTCAAGAACTTCTTTTACTGTATCAACTACTTCATCTAAATATGGCAAAACACAATCTAAGATTTCTGCAGTTCTTATTTCTACAGATGTTGGATCTCCAGTTTTTAAGCTTCTTCCGTATACTATTGCTGTATCATCAGCTCTTGATAATTTAAGAGATGCTATTTTCAATTTAATCTCTTCTGAATCATTTTTACCTATAAGTATTCCTTTATTGTCCCTTATATAATTTATTATATTTTTATCAATCGTATCTCCACCTTTTTTTATAGTTTTCCCATAAACTATTGTAGACATAGAAATAAGTGCAACCTCAGTCGTTCCTGCCCCTGAATTTAACACTAGGTTACCTTTTGGCTTTTCAGCATCTATATTCATTCCAAAAGCAGATGCCAAACTTTCTTCAACTAAAATAACATCTCTACAATCAGCTTGTAAAACTGCATCTTCAACTGCTCTTCTTTGAACATCAGTTATTCCACTTGGAACCGCAATGACAGCTCTTGGCTGAAAAATTGATATTCCAGGATTTGCTAGTTTAAAAAAATAAGAAAGAAGTGCTTGTGTCATATCAAAATTTGATATGACTCCATTTTCAATTGGTCTTAAAGCTCTTACCTGTGTGCCAGTTTTTCCTATCATTTCTTTTGCTTCTTTTCCAATAGCTTTTATTTCTCCACTTTTTTCTTCTATAGCTATAACAGAAGGCTCATTTGCAATTATTCCTTCTTTCCTCTTATACACTAAAATATTTGCAGTACCTAAATCTATGGCAATATCTGTAGCAAATACTCTGAATTTGTTCATGCTTTCTCCTATATTAAATTAAATTTTCGTCCTTAAAACTAAAAAAACTATCTCTACCTATTATTATATGATCTAAAATATATATATCTAAAATTTCCCCAGATTTTATAAATCTATCTGTTGTATTTATATCACTTTGTGAAGGTTTTGGATCTCCACTTGGATGATTATGTATCAGAATAATTGATTGTGAATTTCTTTTAATCGCCCATCTGAAGACTTCTTTTGTATTTACTGATAATCTATTTAAATTTCCTATAGAAAACAATTTGTGTTCAATAACTTCATTTTTTGTATTCAAAAAAATAACCGAAAAATTTTCTTTTTCACTCATTTCATAAATAGATTTTACATAATTATAAGCATCAGAACTTGTATTTATTCTATAATAAGTTTCTTCATTTACCTTATTTACAAGATTTTTACCAAACTGTATTGATGCAATTATTTTACACCCTTTTGCAAGGCCTATTCCCTTAACTTGAGTTATTTCTTCTAATGTAAGTTCTAAAAGATCCCTTGGTGAAAATAAACCTAAAATTTCTTTTGACAACTCAAAAACGCTTTTATTTTTTGTACCTGTATCTAAAAGTATGGCTAATAGTTCTTCATTTGTAAGAGACTTTTGACCATACTTTTTAAGTTTTTCTCTTGGTTTTTCAAAATTGTCTATCATATGGTTCCCCTTATTATTTTATGAAAATGTTGTGTGAGAAAATTGGTTGAAATTCCAACAAAAAATCCAGTGAAAATTCCAATGATAATTAGCATAGGTAAATAATAAAATATTGATATATTATCCATTACAAAAGATGCAACAAGTATTTGACCAAAATTATGAAAAAATGACCCTATTTCACTAACTCCAACAAGAGTTAAATATTTTTGTAGAAATTTAACTGATAAATACATTGTAAAAGTCGAAAGAAGTGAACCTACAAATGAATATAAAAAGCTACTTACTGAACCTGTGACAAGCATTAATAAAACAGATTTTAATATACTTACAGTTATTGAACTTTTAAAATCATACATGCAAATAACTGTAAGAATTATTATATTAGAAAATCCTAGTCTTGCCCCAGGAATAGGTATTGGAATAGGAATTGAAAGCTCAAGAACACTTATTGCTAATGCAAGTGAAACCATTAGAGAAAGTACTACCATCTTTCTTGTTTTCATTAATAGATCACCGTATCAAGTTTCCCATCTTTTTCACTTTCAACTCTTAAAAGCATTTTATGAGGTAAACATATTATTGTCTCTCCCTCATCTTTTATAGGTTTCATGTTGACACATATTTGGTCATTACAATTTGATTCTATCATATCAGCATATCCGCTTTTTATTTCTATTTTATTGTACCATCCTTCTTTTGTTTTTATTTCAAATACTTTTTCTTCACTCAACGGATATTTTGCATAAATTTCACCATTAAGTTCGACGACAAGTGTATCTCCTCTTACCTTTTCTTTAAAAGCTCCTGATAAAAAGGCAATCAAGAGGCTTAATATAACTAATGAAAATGTTACAATATAGTCTCCTTTTTTTAATTTCATAAACACCTCTTAAAAAGTTTAACACTACTTAATTATATTGTCAAAAAACAAAAGTTTAAATAAAAAAAGCCGAAAACCTAATTAGGTTTTCGGCAAATATTATATTTAATTTAATTTATGAATTGAATTCATAGGGCATTTATTTATTGCTTCATCAATTAAACTCATATCTGGATTTTCAATTCCAGTTTCTTTTGAAAGATTTGAGTTTATCTCGAAAGCTTCTGGATAAGTTTTACTACATATCCTACATCCTATACATCCTACTTTACAATTACTTCTAACATCTTTTCCTTTATCTTGACTCATACATAAAACTGCATAGTTCATTGATTCAGGAACAAGCTCTATTATATTTTTCGGACATATTTTAACGCATGCTCCACATGCTACGCATTTGTTTCTATCTACAACAGCAATATTATTTTTAATATGTATAGCATCAAATTCACATGCATCAACGCAAGATCCACATCCTAAGCATCCATATGAGCAGGCTTTGCTTCCACCAAAATAAGAAATCATAGCTCTACAGTCTTTAATTCCTTCATAATGAAATTTTTCAACAGAATTATTGCAGTCACCGTTACATTTTACAAGTGCTAATTTTTTCTCTTGTGAAAAATCAGCAACTTCGCCAATTGCTTCTGCTACTTTTGCTGCAACATCAGCTCCTCCAATTACACATGCACTAGCAGGTGCTTCTTTATTTGCTATTGCAGCTGCACATCCATCACATCCAGGATATCCACATGCTCCACAGTTTGCTCCAGGAAGAACTTCTCTAACCTTCTTTTGTTTTAAATCAACTTCGACGTAAAACTTTTCGCTTACAATCCCAAGCAAAAATGCAAATACAAAACCCATAATCGCAAGAACTACTACAGGTGTTATAATTAAACCGATATTCATAATTCAATCCTTTCTCATACAAGTCCTGCAAAGCCCATAAATGCTATTGCCATAAGACCTAATGTTACAAGTGCAATCGGTACTCCTTTGAATGCTTTTGGAACATCTGAAGTTTCAAGTCTTTCTCTTATTGAAGCAAGAATTATTAAGGCTATTAAAAATCCAACCGATGCAGATATTGAATAAACTATAGTTTCAAAAAGATTATATCCATTATCTATATTTTTTATTGCAACGCCAAGTACTACACAATTTGTAGTTATAAGAGGAAGATAAACTCCAAGTGCTGAATATAAATTTGGACTTACTTTCTTTAAAACCATTTCAACCATCTGTACAAGTGCTGCAATAACTAAAATGAAAGTTATTGTTTGTAAATAACCTATGTTAAAAATATCAAGTATGTAATATTGAACAAACCATGTGATTATAGAAGCAAGTGTTATTACAAATATAACAGCTAGTCCCATTCCTGTAGCCGTTTCAACTTTTTTTGTAACTCCTATTGTTGGACATATTCCCAAAAATTGTCCCAATACATAATTGTTTACAAAGATTGTTCCTATAATTATTGAAAAAATTCCTTCCATTAATTAATCTCCTTTTCTTTTTTTCTATTTCCGATAACTGAAACAATCGCAAGCATAACTCCTAAAAGGATAAAAGAGCTAGCAGGTTGTGTCATAAAACCAATTGTATATTCTTCAGGTATTAATGTCATTCCTAAAATAGATCCTGTTCCAAAAATTTCTCTAACAAATCCTAATATTCCAATTGTTAAAGTATATCCAAGACCTTGACCTAATCCATCTACAATCGATGGAATAACTCCATTTGAATATGCAAATCCTTCAGCCCTTGCAAGTATTATACAGTTTACAACGATTAAAGGAATAAAAATTCCAAGTGAATCATACAAGGCTGGAACATATGCTTCCAAAACCATTTGAACTATTGTTACAAAGCTTGCTATTACAACTATAAAAGCAGGAATTCTTATTTCATTTGGAATAAAATTTCTTAAAAGGGAAATAACTATATTTGAGCATGTAAGTACAAAAATAACTGAAATTCCCATTCCAATTGAGTTGGCAAAACTTGAAGAAATTGCAAGTGTTGAACAAAGCCCAACCATTTGAATTAATACAGGGTTATTTGTAAAAATACCTTCTTTAAAAATTTTTGAAAGCTTCATATTATTTCTCCAATCCTTCAGCAAACTCTCTTGCTGAATTTATACCATTTACAATAGTGCTTGTTGAATATGTAGCACCTGAAATTGCTAAAATTTCATTTTCTCCTGATCCATCTTTTGATGCACTAACTTCTTTTGTAGCATCTGTGCCTACAAGGCCTTCATTAAACTCTGGATCATCCATTTTAGCACCAAAACCTGCAGACTCTGAATGGCTTATTGATTTAAATCCTGTTAATTTCATTTGATCATCAAATCCGATAAGAAAATGAATATTTCCACCATATCCACCAGGCTCATCAATTTCAAATACATATCCAACGGTTTTTGAACCATCAGTTCCTTTATATGCTCCAATTATATCAGGTGATGAATCTTTTGAATCGAGCTCTTCAAAATTTTCTGCATTTTCAAGAATTACTCCAAGTGAATCTTTAAGCTGTTGTTGTTGGCGAGCTATTATGATAGGTTCAGTAAGAGAATTTGTAAAAGCAAGTAACAATCCTGCAATTGAAGTTATTACAAAGAGTTTAATTCCCAGTGTAAATGACTTATTCATTTTCAGCTCCTTTCTTTACATGTCCAAAAACTTTTGGAACAGTAAATTTTTCTATTAGAGGAACACAAATATTCATCAGTAAAATCGAATAGCTTACACCTTCTGGATAGCCGCCAAAAGTTCTTATGATAGCAGTTAGAATTCCACAACCCAGTGCAAAAATAATTTGTCCTAAAGGTGTAACAGGGCTTGTTGTATAATCAGTTGCCATAAAGAATGCTCCTAGCATTATTCCACCACTTAATAACTGTACAGGAATTATACTTATCGATTTATTAAATATAGAAAGTAAAATTGCAGTCGTTAGTATATATGTAATAGGTATTCTTAATGATATAACTTTTGTAAAAACTAAGAAAGCTGCACCAATTAATATTGCAAGTGTAGAAACTTCTCCAATTGTTCCTCCCATATTTCCTATAAACATGTCTGTTAGGGAAGGTACTGATCCTCCTGAAAGAACGGTAGCAGATGTAGTTGCAGATGTTGTAAATGCATCAGATGAAGGTAGTACAAAATTACTCATTGATGCAGGCCATGACGCAAGTAAAAAAGCTCTTGCTCCTAAAGCTGGATTTATTATATTCTGTCCTAATCCACCAAAAAGCATTTTACATACTATAATTGCAAAAAATGCACCGCAAACTAGTTGCCAAATAGGAATTGTAACTGTCACATTGTAAGCAAGTAACATCCCTGTTACTACTGCGGATAAATCCCCAATAGTTGATTTTCTTTTCATTATTTTATTACATATAAATTCAAACACCACACAAGAAAATACAGAAGTAAGAATCAATATTAAAGCTCTAATTCCAAAAAACCATATTCCGCAAAGGCCTGTAGGTATAAGTGCAATAATTACTTTAAGCATTTCAGATGTTACTGTATTCTTACTTTTTATGTGTGGAGTTGATGTAACAAGTAATTGTTTTTCCATTAGCAAAACTCCTTTTTAATTTTTTTATAAAACATTTTTTCTCCTTTTATTTACCAGAAGCCTTGATTTCTCTTTTACCAAATCTTATTGCTTCAACAAGAGGTCTGTTTGAAGGGCATACAAATGAACATGACCCACATTCAATACAATCCATTATGTTAAAAGAAGAAGCTTTATCAAAATCTTTCTGTAATGAAAATTTGTGAATATATAATGGTAATAGACCTACAGGGCATACAGATACACATCTTGCACATCTAATACATGGATTTATTTTTTCAACCCTGCTTTCTTCTTCAGTCATGACTAGAATTGAATTTGTTGCTTTTTCAACAGGAGTATCAAAAGATTGTTGTGCAATTCCCATCATTGGCCCACCACTTATTACTTTTCCAACTTCAGTATTTAATCCTCCGCATTGATTTATTAAATCAATTATATGCGTTCCTATAGGAACTAAAAGATTATGAGGTTCTTTTACTGCATGTCCTGTTACTGTTATGTATCTTTCATAAAGTGGTTTGTTTAAATAACACGCTTCAAATATTGCATTTGTAGTTGATGCATTCGATACAATTGCCCCAACATCAGCAGGAAGAGCTCCTGAAGGTACTTCTCTATTCAAGCATGCATCAATGAGCCTTTTTTCATCTCCCTGAGGATACTTTGTAATAAGATTATAAACTTCAATTCCATTTATTTTCAGATTTTCAACTGCATTTTTAATTTTTTCAGTTGCTTCTTTTTTATTATCTTCTATTGCAATTATTCCTCTTTTTGCACCAACAGCTTTCATTTCAAGCTCTAAACCTTTTACTATATTTTCAGGTTTTAGCTTCATTAAAGCATCATCGCTTGTTACATAAGGTTCACATTCTGCACCATTTACAATGATTGTATCCACTGGTTTTTGTGGTGTATATTTTATATGAGTAGGAAAACCTGCTCCTCCCATTCCTACGATTCCAGCTTCTTTTATCTTTTCTACAATTTCTTCAGGACTTAATTTTGATCCATCAATATCTTTAGGTTCATACCCAATCGTATTTAATCCATCAGTTTCTATAACAACAGCTTCTGAAGTCTTTGATCCTATTGTTTGAACAGTCTCAATATTTTTTACGACACCTGAAACAGATGAGTAAATGTTTGCAGAGAAGTTACCATTTGCTTCTCCAATTAACTGCCCAACTTTGACTTCATCATTCTTTTTTACTATGCATTTTGCAGGAGCACCAATATGCATACTTAAAGGAATTGTCACAATTTTTGGTGTATTTGCATTAAAAACTGCAGCATCACATGACAACTCTTTGTATTCAGGAATATGAACTCCTCGCTTAAATGTCAAATTTTTAAGAGCCATAGCATCTCCTTTCTCTATGTATTCCTATTAATTATAAAACTTATCTACAATTTTATCAAGAATTCATATTAAATCGCCAAAAATATTTTTAATAAAAGAAATATAATTTTTTTCAGCTAATTTAAATGTATCTTCAAGTTCATCGTCACTCGGAAGTTTATCTTTATAAAATATTTTATAAATATTATATGTTGAATTTACTTTTGAAACATATTTTCTCGTTTCTGTTATAGGAATTTTTGTAATATCAGGATTTACCTGAGATAAAGTTCCATTATTTATCCACGAATCAACATTTCCTATTCCACCATTATATGCTGCAAGAACCAAATCCCAATTTCCAAAATAATTATATAAATAATTAAGATATGCAACTCCAAGTTTTAAATTATAATCAGGATTATTTAATTTGTCTTTTTCGTATTTTATACTTTCAAGTTGTGAAATATGTTCTGCTGTCTCATCAAGTAATTGCATAAGGCCATATGCACCCATATGGCTTTCAGCTTCATTATTATATCCACTTTCAACTTTTACAACCGATGCAATAAAAAGGGGATCCATATCATATTCTTTTGCATATTTTTCTATTTCCTGCTGATAATCTATATTATCTCTTGATGTTTGATAATATACTGCAAAAAAACTTATTCCAAAAGCCATTAATACTGCAATAAGTAATGCTAAAACTATCTTCATTAAATTTTTAATAAGTTTCATAATTCTTTTCCTTTAATAATTTATAAATCTGATTTTTAAGGTTTTCAATATTGTCGTCATTTTTTATTAATACATCATAATTTATATTCTCATTCCCCTGAGACTGCAATTTTTTTAGGGAATAATCATATGAAATATTATCCCTTTTCATTAACCTTTGAAGTTGGATATTTTTATTGCTCTTTACTAGCCAAACTTCATCATATTCAAAGTTAATATTATTTGGATTAAAAAGTGGTATTTCAAAAAATACTGTATTTTTTTTTGAAATTTTATATTCTTCTTCCATTTCATCATATATATTCTGATGAGTGATTTTATTTAATAAATTTCTTTTTTCTTCCTCTGAAAAAATAATTTTTGAAAGCTTACTTTTATCTAAATTTCCATTTTCATCAAAAACTGATCTAAAAACTGGAGTATTTTTAATTGCATTATAATTTTTTTTGTTTTTTTCAAGCAATTTTTTCTGAACTTCATCAGCACTTATTACAAAAAATCCTTTGTCTCTTAAAATTTTTGATACTGTACTTTTTCCACTTGAAATAGTGCCTGTTATTACAATTCTATTTTGACTCATATAAATTTTCTCCAATATTTACATCAGCTATCAAAGGAACCATAAGTTTTGCTGCATTTTCCATTTCTTTTTTCAAAATTTTAGCTGCAACTTCAACATCACTTTCTTTAACTTCCAAAATAATTTCATCGTGTATCTGAAGTATCAAATTTCCGTCCACATTTTCTTCTTTCAGTTTTTTATAAACATTTACCATTGCTATTTTTATAATATCTGCAGCAGTACCTTGAATAGGCGTATTTAATGCAATTCTTTCGCCAAAATTTCTCATATTGAAATTTCTGGAGTTTATTTCTGGTATGTATCTTCTTCTATGATACAAAGTTTCTGTATAACCATTATCTTTTGCAAATTTCACAACTTCTTGCATATATTTTTTTACACCAGGGTATGAATTTTTATATCCTTCAATGTAATCACTAGCTTCTTTTCTTGATATATTTAAATTTTGAGATAAGCCAAATGAACTTATACCGTATACTATTCCAAAATTTACTGCTTTTGCTTTCGATCTTTGACTTTTCGTAACATCATCAAGTTTTACATGAAAAACTTCACTTGCAGTTTTTTTGTGTATGTCATCTCCGTTTAAGAATGCATTTATCATATTTTCATCTTTCGAAAGATGAGCTAAAAGTCTAAGTTCAATTTGTGAATAATCTGCATCAATAAGTTTATATCCTTTTTTTGCAACGAATGCTTTTCTGATAAGTCTTCCCCTCTCAGTTTTTATAGGTAAATTCTGCAAATTAGGATCTTTAGATGATATTCTTCCTGTTGATGTTACAGTTTGATTAAATGTAGATCTTATTCTGTTATCATCTTCTATTTCTTCTTCAAGACTTTCAAGATATGTGCTTTTAAGTTTATATAACTCTCTATAATCTTCTATTTTTTCAATTATGGGATGCTTACCTCTAAGTGCTGAAAGAACTTTTGCATCTGTTGAATAACCTGTTTTAGTCTTTTTTATTACAGGTAACTTTAAGTCATCAAATAAAACTTTCCCAAGCTGCTTTGTAGAATTTATATTAAATTCTTCATTTGAAAGACTATATATTTCTTCTGTAAGATTGTCTATTTTTTTAGAAACTTCACCTTTTATTTCTTCAAGTACTTCTTTTTTAGTCTCAAAACCATTTATTTCCATTGATGATAAGACATCTATTAATTTTTTTTCTATATCTTCGTAAAGAAATACCATATTAAATTCTTTAAGTTTTTTATAAAGAATATCATATAATTTTTCTATGACGTTTAGATTTGAAGATAAGTAGCTTCCTAATTTATCTTTTTTAACATCATTAAAATTTAGCTTATTTTTCCCTTTCCCTAAAACATCATCTTTTGAAAGAATTTCAAAATTCAAAAAAGTCTTAGCACTTTCTTTTATTTCATAACCTGATTTTGTAGGGTCATATAGATATTCCATAAGCATTATATCGTCAAAAGGAGAAAAAATTTCTATTCCATCTTTTTTAAACAGCACTTTTTCTTCTTTGATATCAAATGAATATTTTTTTAAATTAGATTCAAAAACTTTTTTAAAATGTTTAACAAATTGATTATTATATTTAAAAATCGTTGTTTTTTCTCCAATTGGTTTTATTGCAATAAATATAAGTTTGCTTTTAATATAATTTTCTCCATCGTAAATTCCTTTAAATGTAAAAGCTTTGGAATTTTGAAGAAGATTTGAAGAATACTTTTCACAGTCATCTGAAAATTCATATTCAAATTCATCTAGAGATTTATTCTTACCTTCTTTATGTTCTTTAGGCATTTTTTCTAAAAATTTAGTAAAATTATATTTTTCAAATTCACTTTCAACTTCAGACCAGTTAGGAGAAGTTAATTTAAGATCTTCAATTTCAAAATTAACTGGAGCATTTTTTACAATTGTTCCTATTTTTCTACTCATAAAAGCAATTGTTTGTCCGTTAATAAGTTTTTCTTTTGCTTTTTCACCTTTTATTTCATCTAAATGATCAAATAAATTTTCTAAATTCCCATATTTTTTTATATATTTTAAAGCTGTTTTTTCTCCTATTCCCTCAATTCCTGGTATATTA
>JALEKO010000051.1 GCA_022769085.1 Peptoniphilaceae bacterium | reverse complement strand
TAAATCACCAGTTCCTTTTCCATGAATTATTTTTATCTCACTTAAATTTGAAAGAAAAGCTTCATCCAAATATTTATCAAGCTTTCTAATAGCATCTTCTAAATTATCTCCCCTCTAATCATTTGTTGGGATTATGTTCATGGTCTTTCTAATTTTTGTATTAGTTGTACTATTAAAATTATTTTCATGTTGCTTTTTTATTTTTTTTACGTTTTTTACATTTGAATTTAATTTAAATATACCTACTTGAACTTTAATATCACCATTATCTGAAGGATTGTCAATTACTATTCCATTTTGGTTAAGTCCTAAAATATTAACACTATCTCCCTTTTTTATTGATTCTGATATTACATTCGTTTTTAATTCAAGTTTTGAATCATTTTTATAATTCTTTGTAGATTTTTTATATTTTTCTCTTATTGAAGTAAGCGTTCTGTCAATTTCTGAAATATTTGCATTTTTAGACTTTTTTGCTTCTTTAAGCATTTCATCGCTTTTTTCTTTAGCATCGTCTAATAATTTTTTTGCTTTTTCTTCTGCTTTTTTAATTATATCTTTTTCTTCTTTATCTAATCTTTCAATTTCATATTCTAAAAAATCTTTTTGCTGAGAAATTTTCTTTTTGTATTCTTCTATTTCCTTATTCTTTTTCTCAATTTCATTTCTATTAGATTCAATTTCTTCTAAAATTAAATTTATATTTTTATCATCCTTACTTATAAGACTTTTTGCGTTCTCAATTATTTCTTTTTTTAGTCCTAATCTTTGAGATATTTCAAATGCATTTGATTTTCCAGGTGTTCCTGTTATAAGTTTATAAGTTGGTGACAATGTTTCTATATCAAATTCAACAGAAGCATTTATTACATTTTTTGTTTCAACAGCAAAATATTTTAATTCACTATAATGAGTTGTTGCAAGGGTTAAAATATGATTTTGAAGTAGATAATTAAGAATTGAAATAGCAAGTGCTGCACCTTCTGTCGGATCAGTTCCCGCTCCTATTTCATCAAGTAAAACTAAGGAGTTTTCATCTGCATTATTTAAAATATCTACTATATTTGTAAGAGATGCTGAAAATGTACTTAAAGAAAGTTCAATTGACTGCTTATCTCCTATATCCAAAAAAATATCATCAAATATAAATACTGTTGAATTTTCATCTGCAGGTATAAAAAGTCCTGTCTGAACCATAAGTTCAATTATTCCAACAGTTTTTAACGAAACGGTTTTACCACCTGTATTTGGACCTGTGATAATTATTGTGTTATAATTTTTCCCTATACTTACATCTATAGGAACAACATTTCCAGTTAATAAAGGATGCTTTGCATTCTTAATATCTATTATCTTTTTATTAGATATTACAGGTTTTGTGTAATTATTTTGTATTGCAAATTCAGCTTTTGCTTGCAAAGTATCAAGTATTATCATGACATTCTGGTTTTGTCTTAATTCATCTGAAAAACTTTCCACAAAACGTGAAAGTCTATCTAAAATTCTTTCGATTTCTTGATTTTCCTGAATTTTTAAATCATTTATTTGATTATTTAACTCAACTATTGCTGTAGGTTCTATAAATAAAGTTGAACCACTTTGTGATCTGTCATGAATTATTCCATTTAAAGATGTTCTTTTACCAGATTTTACAGGAACAACATATCTTCCGTCCCTTACAGTTACTACTTTATCTTGAAGAACATCATCAAATTTAGAATTTTTTGTATAAAAATTGATTTTTTGTTTTATTTCATCTTCTTTTTTTGAGATCTTTTTTCTAATCGAGAAAAGAAGTGATGATGCATTATCCGCTATTTCTTCTTCAGATATAAAAGATCTATCTATCTCTTTCATCAAAAAATCATTAGTATGCAGTCTAAAAAATAAATCTTTTATATATTCTTCTTCAATATTATTTTCCATTGATTTAAGATATGACACCGATCTTAAATTTGATGAAATTTTAATTAAATCTTTTGGGATCAATATCCCTCTCTTTTCAACATATACTAATATGTCACTGAAATCATATATTCCAAATAAGTCTAAATGACCTATTTTTTTTATTGTAGAAATCATCATAGAAGTATTATCTAATTCTTTTTGAATTTTTTCTTTTTCATTAAAAGGTTTAAATTTAGATATCTGTTTTTTAACAATATTTGATTTTGCATATTTTTTTAATTTATCAAGTATTTTGTTATATTCTAATACTTCAAGTGTTTTTTTCTGCATTAAATTACGCCTCTTGAATAATTAAAATTATTAATTTCTCCAAAGTTATTTCTTTTCTTAAAATTTTCTATCTTTTTTAAAGAATCTTTTGAGTTATTAAGCACTAAAAGAGAAACATCTTTTTTTAATTTTTTTAAATCTGCATTAATTTCAATCGAATTATAAATTACAGAAAATGTATTATATCTGTTTATTTCATACTTATTTTTATTTTCATCCAATATAAAATTTCCTTTTCTAAAATTACATTTACTGCATCCTTTAAGTCCACATTTTTTTATTACTGAAAAAGGGCAATGACGCATATTCATAAGTTCATTTCTTCCAGATGCTAAAATTTCTATATTTCCATTCAAATTATTGATATTTTTAAATTCAAGTTCAGGTGATATACATACTTTTTCTGCAAAATCTAAATAAAAATTTAAACTTTCCTGATTGAAAACATTTAAAAATCTTCCT
>JALEKO010000045.1 GCA_022769085.1 Peptoniphilaceae bacterium | reverse complement strand
GAAATTTTACAGATAAAGTTAATCTTAAAGAAAATGTTGCTTCAGAAAATTTTCAAAAATATAAAGAAGATTTGATTAGTATGACAAATAACAATTTAAAAATTGATGTTCTAAAGAGTGAAATGCTTTTTTTTGACGGCAATAAAATATTAAAATAGGAGGAAATATGTCAGGTCATAATAAATGGTCATCTATAAAAAATAAAAAAGGTAAAGAAGATGCAAAAAGAGGTAAAGCTTTTACAAAAGTTGCAAGAATTATTACAGTTGCTGTAAGAGAAGGAGGTCCAGAGCCTGAATATAATCCTTCATTAAAATCTGCAATTGAACAAGCAAAAAGTATAAATATGCCAAATGATAATATCGAAAGGGCAATAAAAAAAGCTGCTGGTGGAGAAGAAGGATCTGATTATGTTTCTAAAGTGTATGAAGGTTATGGTCCAGGAGGAGTTGCTGTAATTGTAGATTGCTTAACTGATAATGTTAATAGAACAGCATCAGATGTAAGACATCTTTTTGATAGATTTGGTGGTAATTTGGGAACAGATGGTTCAGTTATGTATTTGTTTGAAAAAAAAGGAGTACTTAGAACCGAAAATAAAGAAAATGATTTTGATAAACTTATGATGGATGCTTTAGAAGCTGGTGCTGAAGATGTAGTCGAAGAAACTGATTCTTATATTATTTATACAGATAGAACTTCATTTAATGAGACTAAATCTATTCTTTCTGAAAATGGTTATAAATTTGATGATGCTGAGGTTTCATATATTCCATCAAATTATATAGATGTTGACGAAAGTAAGCATTCTAGTTTGTTTAAATTAATTGATGCACTAGAAGATGATGATGACGTACAGGGAGTTTATACGAATTGGAATGTTCCTGAAGAATCTCAAGAGTAAAAGTAAGTTCATAAGTGTCCTTTGTGGATTTCTAATTTTTCTTTTATCAATTATTACTGCAGTAGAATTTCAATCTCTCAATTATAAATTTTATACTGATTTTCAAATAAGAAATGATATTTCTGCTTTATATAACATACCAAAAGAAAAGTTGATTAATACGATTTCTGATATAATTCTTTTTTTGAAAAATGGAAATCATGAACTAATGATAAGAAATTTTTCAAAAAAAGAATATCTGCATATGTTTGACGTTTTCAAAATATATAAAAGTATGTATATAATAAGATTTATTGTACTCATCTTGATAATTATTATTGTATATAGATTTAGAAATGCTAATAATAAAAAGAAAATTTTAAAATATATTATTTTATCTAATATAAGTTTTTCTTGTATATTATTTTTATTTTTAATTTTTGTAACATTAAATTTTGATAAATTATTTATAATGTTTCATCATATATTTTTTAACAATAACCTTTGGATTATGGATGTAAATAGAGACCTTATCATGCAAATAATGAGTGGCGATTTTTTTATTGAATCTACAGTTATAATTTTAATTGTATTTTTAATTTTACAGCTACTTATTAATTTATTTTTTTTATATATAAGGAGAAAAATATGAATCTTTTGATGATAGATGTAAATGTAAATCCAGTTGCTTTTTCAATTTTTGGAATTGATGTTAGATGGTATGTAATAATTATAACTTTAGGGATGATTCTATCTGTTTATATAGCAAACAAAAATTACCTAAAAAGGGAATTTCCAGATGAATTTGCATTTGATCTTTTTCTTATTATTCTTCCTTTTGCTATAATAGGTGCAAGAATTTGGTATGTAATTTTTGAATGGAAGCAGTATGTGAATAATCCTATTGAAATTTTCAACATTAGAGCTGGAGGACTTGCAATACATGGAGGAATTATACTTTCATTACTTGCAGGGTTAGTATATTGTAACCATAAAAAAATTCCTTTTATTGATGTAACTGATATTGCACTAGCATCTCTTCCACTTGGACAATCTATTGGGAGATGGGGGAATTTTATGAACATGGAAGCATATGGATACGAAACAAATTTACCATGGGCTATGAATATAAATGGGGTGGGAGTTCATCCTACATTTTTATATGAATCATTGGCAGATTTATTGATTTTTATTTTTTTGCAGCATATGCTTAAAAATCAAAAATTTAGTGGGACAATTTCTTCATTTTATTTAATATTGTATGGAATTGTAAGATTTTTTATTGAAGGATTAAGAACTGATTCTTTGTATATTTTTGGTTTAAGAACAGCTCAATTAGTTAGTATACTTTTTGTGATTTTTGGTATTATGCTTTTGGCATATTCATTTAATAGAAAGAAAAATATATTTATATGGAAGAAAAGAAAGTAAGTAAAAAAGAATTTATTTCATTATTATTTAAAGAAATTTCTAAAGATGAAATTACTTTTTTATCGGCACAAACTGCATATTATTTTATAATGTCGCTTGTGCCGATGCTTATAGTGATAATAAATATTATATCAATTTTTGCTCAAAATCAGTTGGATAATCTTTTTGAATTTTTTAAAATATTACCCGATAGTACTCTTATAATTATGAGACCAATTGTTGAAAATATAATTAATTCTAGATCTAATTCCCTTTTATCTATGTCTTTAATTGTATCGATTTGGTCATCATCAAATGCTATTACAAGTTTAATTAATTCATTAAATAAAGCTTTTGGTTTAGAAAAAAATAAAAATTTTGTAATAGGAAGATTAAAATCTATATTTTTTACACTTATTTTAAGTTTTGTAATTTTAACTGTTTTGATATTCACAGCTTATGGAAATGCATTTTTGTCGTTTATAAAACCATATTTAAAGCAATATGATTATGTATTTAATCCAATTTATAAACTATTTCTTCAATATTTAATTCCTATATTAGCAATGATTTTTTCATTTACATCATTTTTTAGATATGCTCCAAATTTTAAAAAGACAGAAAGATTAAATTTTAAATCATCATTTATTGGATCATTAATAGCTACTATTGGATGGCTTATACTTTCAATTGCTTTTTCATTTTATATAACAAACATATCTTCAATGTCTGTAATTTACGGCTCACTAGTAGGTATATTTGCACTTTTTATTTGGTTTAATTTGTCAAGTATGATAATTATATTTGCTGGAGAATTTGCTTTTTTATATGAAAAGTTATTTTATAATAAAAAAATACAGGAATAGGAAATTGTATATATTAACTATGATTTTTTATATAATATAGTTTATATCAAAATCCGTTTCCTGTATTTTTTAAAATATAGAACACATTCCTTTATCATCATCACAATTATTATTTTCAAATTCAAATAAAACTTCTTTTCCTTCATCTATAATAAGCGATGGAATACCAATTTTATTTAATTTTTTAATTTCATCAAATTCTTTCAATTCATCTCTGTATTTTAAAAATCTTTTTAAATTTTCTGTAGATTTTGTTATATCTATTATTTCCCGCTCCTTTGGGAAACCACCTTTATTTTCATCATAATAATTTTTTAAATTAACGCTGTCTTTACACACATCACTTATAAATAGTTCTTTCATTTTAAACCTCTTTTTTAAAATTTATAAATACATTATACTGCAAAAAAACAAATGATATAATTGCACAAAACAAAGTTAAAATATTTTATAACTTAATTTATTTTATTGAAAATAAGCTATTTATAAAAAAAATTAATTAACGACTTGCACTTTTTCTATATATATATTAAAATGTATTTAAGTGGTAGAAAGTGGTATAAAGTTTATGTTTTTGGGTCAATATATTCACAAATTAGATACAAAAAATAGAATAATGATTCCATCAGAGTTCAGATATAAATTGGGAGATGAATTTTTTTTGGCAAAAGGCCCAGAAAATTCTTTAACAGTATTAACTCAAGATGAATTTGATAAAAGAGCTCAGTCATTAAATAAACTTGATTTCAACAGTAAAAAAAATAGGGCATTAAAAAGGCTGTTTTTTTCTTCTACATTAAAGGTTAGCCTTGATAAACAAGGGAGATTACTAATTCCTAGAAATTTGATAGACTATACTGAAATAGAAAATGAAGCGATAATTATAGGAAATAATACAATTTTTGAAATTTGGAATCTTGATAAATGGAATTCATATATTAAAGATGTTGAAGAAAATATGTCGGAGTTGATGGATGACAATGAAATTTAAACATATACCAGTTTTACTAAATGAAACAATAGAAAATCTTAATATTAAACCTGATGGGATTTATGTTGACTGTACCCTTGGAGCTGGAGGACATTCTAAAGAAATTTTAAAGAATTTAAAAAATGGATTTCTTATAGGATTTGATCAAGATGAAGAAGCTATAAAAGCTGCAAAGATAAATTTAAAAGAATATAAAGATAAAATTATTTTTATTAATGAAAATTTTAAATATTTTGACAGTGAACTTTCCAAACTTGGAGTTGATAAAATAGACGGTGCATTAATGGATATTGGAATATCAAGCTATCAGATAGACAATGGTCAGAGAGGGTTTTCATATATGAATGATGGCATACTTGATATGAGAATGGATAAAAGAATTGAAAAAGATGCAAGGTATATAGTAAATAATTATTCTATAGATCAACTTCAAAATATATTTTCAAAGTATGGAGAAGAAAGATTTTCAAGAACAATAGCAAAAGCAATTGTTAAAAGTCGAAAAATAAAAGAAATAAAAACAACATTTGAACTTAGAGATGTAGTTAGGAAAAATATTTTTTCAAATGAAGTTCACCCTGAAAAAAGAATTTTTCAGGCTCTTAGAATAGAGGTAAATGATGAGCTTGGTGTTTTAGATAGAACAATTGAAAAAATAGCTGATAGGTTAAATAAAGAAGGAAGGTTATGTATTATAACATTTCATTCACTTGAGGATAGAATTGTAAAAGAAAAATTTAAATATTTAAACAAAAATTGTATTTGTCCTCCAGAACTTCCTGTATGTAAATGTGGTTCAAATCACAGAAAATTAAAAATAATTACAAAAAAACCAATTATAGCATCAAATCAAGAATTAAAAATTAATAAAAGAAGTCATAGTGCAAAACTTAGAGTAGCGGAGAGAGTGTAATGCAAAGCATACAAGTTGAAAATTCTTATATAAATAATAAAATTGAAAAAGTAAATAAAAAAGAAAAAGACTACATAAAAACAGCAATTACAAATGATAAAAAAATTAAAATGATTGTAATTATTTTGTTTATATCATTAAGTTTAATTTTATCGGCACTTGTCTTTGGAAAATTTACAAATTTAAAAAATAAGACAAAGCAATTGAAAAATTTGAATGATGAGGTGTATGTTTTAAATTTTAAAAGAGATGCCATTTCAAAAAAATTAAGCGATAGTTTAGATTTGGAAGAAATTAAAAAGTATGCTTACGAAGAACTGAATATGAGAAATTCAACTGATGAAGAAATAAGCGATTCGAATGAACAATAGGAGAAATTATGAATTATAATTTATTTGCAGTTATACTGTTATCTTTTGTATTATCTGCAATTATGGGAAAATTTTTAATACCAATTTTAAAAGAAAAACATATTGGTCAAAATATAAGAGAAGTTGGACCAAAAAGTCATATGGGCAAAGCAGGCACTCCAACTATGGGTGGAGTAATTATAATATTAACATTTTTTGTAATTTCATTTATAGTAATTCCTAAAGGAATAAAACTTGCGACGCTTTTAATAAGCTCTATAGGTTTTGGGGCAATTGGATTTTTTGATGATTTTAGGAAACTTGTTTTAAAACAGTCTGAAGGATTAAATCCAAAACAAAAAATAGTTTTACAAGTTTTATTGAGCTTTTTTATTTGCACATTAAACTATTACTTTAATCCAGAGATTATTAATGTATTTACAGTGCCAATATTAAATTTTAAAATACATACTGGATTATTAGGAATACCAATAATGATGTTTATAATTATTGGAACTGTAAATGCTGCAAATTTGACTGATGGTTTAGATGGCTTAATTTCTACAGTTTCTTTACCAATTTTTTTAGTGTTTATACTTATTTCTTCTTCGGTAGAAAATATTTATTTTTCATCAATAATGTTTGGAGCATTATTAGGATTTTTAATATATAATTCAAATCCAGCATCTGTTTTCATGGGAGATACAGGATCAATGGCAATAGGTGGAGCTGTAGTCTCTCTTGCGATAAATAGTGGAATTGTAATTCATCTAATAATACTAGCGGGAGTTTTTATGTTTGAAGCTTTATCTGTAATTTTGCAAGTTTGGTCTTATAGACATAGAAATAAGAAGAGAATTTTTTTGATGAGTCCAATTCATCATCATTTTGAATTGAAAGGATATAAAGAATCAAAGATAGTTACTGTTTTTGGAATAGTTTCATGTATACTGTCATTGATTACTCTAATGATATTATGAAAATAAAAGAAAAAAATATATTAATATATGGTTTAGGAGTAAGTGGAATAAGTTCTGTAAAAACATTATCTAAAATGGGAGCTAATGTGTTTACTTATGACGAAAAATTTAAAACAAAAGATGATCTGATGGGCTATAAGTATAGCCCTCTTTTGCGTGAGGAAATTTTTAAAAATAATTATGATTATGTAATAAAATCTCCAGGAATAAAACCAGATGATAAACTTTTTATTGAATTAAAAAGCAAATATGAAGTTATAAGTGATATTGAAATGAGTTATTTACTTTTTCCTGAAAAAAGAATCATTTCAATTACAGGAACAAATGGGAAAACCACTACAGTTAGTTTAGTTGCACATATATTAAATGAAAATGGAAAAAAATCTTTAACTGTTGGTAACATTGGAGAAGGAATTCTATGGAAAATGTACAATGAAGATGCTATTTTTATAGAAGAATTATCAAGTTTTCAACTTCATGATATATATAAATTTCATACTAAATTTGCTGCAATTACTAATGTTACAGAAGATCATATTGATTGGCATAAAAGTTTTGATGATTATAAAAAATCAAAATTTAACATTACTAAAAATCAGACAAAAGAAGATTTTTTAATAATCAATTATGATGATAAGGTATCTAAAGAAATAAAAACAAATGCTAAAAAAATTTATTTTTCATCTAAAAATAAAATAGTCGGAATGTATTTGAAAGATGATAAAATAATGTATAACAATGATGTATTTGTTAATACCAAAGATTTAAACTTAATAGGTATACATAACTTTGAAAATATTATGTGTGCATCCCTTTTATTACTAAATTTTGGTTTAAAAAAAGATGAAATAGTTAAAGGGTTAAAATCATTTAAAGCAATTAAGCATAGACTTCAGTTTATAAAGGAAATTAATGGTGTAAAATATTTTAACGATTCAAAAGGAACTAATGTTGACAGCACTTTGAAAGCTTTAAAAAGTTTTGATAAAAATGTAATTTTAATTGCCGGAGGATATGATAAAAATATAGATTATTCGCCAATGATAGATGAGTTTAAAAAAATTGGAAAATATATGGTCTTGCTTGGACAAACAGCTGAGAAAATAGCGAAAATTAATAAAGAAAAAAATGTTGATTTTATTGTAGTTGATACTATTAAAGATGCTATAAAATATATCTATAATAATAGTAAAAAAGGAGATGTTGCCTTATTATCTCCTGCAAGTGCCTCTTGGGACATGTATGATAATTATGAACAAAGAGGAGATGACTTTATAAATGAAGTTAACAAATTATTGGAGGAAAAATGAAAGTTTTAATTTCTGGTGGTGGTACAGGAGGTCATATTTATCCTGCAATAGCAATAATTCAAGCTATTAAAGAAAAAGAAAATAATAGTGAATTTTTATATGTTGGAAGAAAAGAAGGTATTGAGAAAGACATAATTGAAAAAATGGATATTCCATTTATTGGAATTGATGCGATGGGAATACCAAGAAAAGTTAGTAAAAAGATTTTTTCTTCAATAAATATGAACTTAAAAGGGTTAAAACAGGCTAAAAAAATTATTAAAGATTTTAACCCTGACATTTCAATTGGAACAGGAGGATATGTAAGTGCTGCTGTTCTTTATGAGTCAAGTAGAAAAAAAATACCAACATTGATTCATGAATCAAATTCTTATCCTGGAATTACAAATAAAATACTGTCAAAATTTGTTGATGTAGTTTGTGTTTCATTTATAGAAGCAAAACAATATTTAAAAAATTCTAGTAAAATAGTTGTCACTGGAAATCCTGTGAGAAAATCTTTTAAAACAAACACTAAGGAAAATGCATACAAATTATTAAATCTTAATTCAAAAATTCCAGTTGTTTTTTCATTTGGTGGTAGTAATGGTTCATATAAACTAAATAAAGCGATAATTGAATTAAGCGAAATAATGGATGGAAGTTATCAGCTTTTACATGCAAGTGGAAAATCAAATTTTGATGATTTAATGAAAGAAGTAAAAATCAACGAAAATATAAAAATTTATGATTATATAGATAATATTGATGTATTTTATAGTGTAAGTGATTTAATCATAGCATCAAGTGGAGCAATGACACTTACAGAAATTTCAAGCTTAGAAAAACCTTCTATACTTATTCCTAAGGCTTATACTACAGAAAATCATCAACAAAAAAACGCTGAAAGTTATGTAAAAAATAATGCAAGCCTAATGATACTTGAAAAAGATTTAAATGGTAAAATATTAGATGAAAAAATAAAAAGCATAATACATAATGAAGAAAAACTTAAAACAATGGGTAAAGCGGCAAAAAAAATGATAAACGAAAATGCTTCTGAAGAAATTGTTGATATTTGTATAAAATTAGCAAAAGAAAAAAAATAATATTATATGACACTAATTTAAAATGTATATTTAAGATATTTTAATCCTACAACAACTTTGAAATATAACACTCTATAGGTATAGTATGTAGTGATATAAACATAATTATTTGTGATTTTGGTAATATTAGTTTTACATATGTATTAAAAATAATACATAACAAAAAGAGGCAGTTCTTTATCAATCTCAATTTTAAATAATGATATGAACAGGGGGATAAAATGGCAAACTATAATATCGAATTAGATGATAGCAATTTTGCTAAAATAAAAGTTATAGGTGTTGGTGGCGGTGGAAATAATGCCATCGGTAGAATGAGAGATAATGGATTATCTGGAGTTGAATTTATTGCTGTAAATACAGATTTACAAGCATTGAAAGGGTCAAACGCAGATAAAAAATTACAAATCGGAGAAAAACTTACAAAAGGTCTTGGAGCAGGTGCAAAACCAGAAGTTGGAATGAAAGCAGCTGAAGAATCAAAGAATGAAATTCAAGATTCTATTGAAGGAGCTGACATGGTATTTATCACTGCTGGAATGGGTGGCGGAACAGGAACAGGAGCTGCTCCAGTTGTAGCTCAAGTTGCAAAAGAACTTGGCATATTAACTGTAGGAGTTGTAACAAAGCCATTTACCTTTGAAGGAAAGAAAAGAGCACTAAATGCTGAAGAAGGAATAGAAAATTTAAAAGAAAGTGTAGATACACTTATTACAATTCCAAATGATAAGCTACTACAAATGGTAGAAAAAAGAACAAGTATGATTGAAGCTTTTGAAATGGCTGATCAAGTTCTAATGGATGGCATTTCTGGTATTTCAGAACTTATATCAAAACCAAATATAATAAATTTAGATTTTGCTGATGTTAAGAGCATAATGAGTGATCAGGGAATTGCACATATGGGCATTGGTAAATCAAATGGTGAAAATAGAGCAATTGATGCTGCAAAAGCTGCTATTAATTCACCACTTTTAGAAACTTCAATAGAAGGAGCAAAAGCAGTTTTATTAAATGTTACAGCGTCAGAAGTTGGTTTGATGGAAGCAACAGATGCTGCTGAATTAATAAGAGAACATGTTGATGACGATGCAAATATTATTTTTGGGGTTGGAATTGACGAATCTTTAGGTGATGATATTAAAATAACAGTTATTGCAACAGGGTTTGACGAAGGTCAAAAACAAATTGATCCGCTTGAAAATATTTCATCATCTAAAAAATCAAATAATACTACATCATCTAATAGTAGCACATCAAAATCAGATCCTTTAGATTTTGATCTTCCTGATTTTTTAAAATAATAAATGAGATGTCCTTACTGTAATTCAAAAGATACAAGAGTAATAGACTCCAGGAGTACTGATGATGATAAAGTCATTAGACGAAGGAGAAAATGTGAAAATTGTAAAAAAAGATTTTCAACTTATGAACGATATGAAGATAACACGTTAATAGTAATTAAAAAGGATAATACCAGACAAAAATTTGATAAAAATAAAATTGTTAACGGAATATTAAAATCTACTGAAAAAAGACCTGTCAGTATATCCCAGGTAGAAAATATTGTTGAAGAGATTGAAAATGAACTTAATGCGACAGATAAAAAAGAAATACCAAGTACTGAAATAGGTAAACTTGTTATGAATAAACTAAGGAAATTAGACCAAGTTTCTTATGTGAGATTTGCGTCAGTTTATAGAGAATTTAAAGATGTTGATTCTTTTTACAAGGAAATAAAAAAGTTGAAAAAGGATGATGACTAGAATTAATAAAGGCTATTCGCATGAGTAGTCTTTTTTAGGTGAATTATGAATTTATTTGATCTAAATAAAGAAAGAGAACTTGAAAAATCAAAACCACTTGCAGATAGAATGAGACCTGAAAATTTAGATGATTTTTTTGGACAAAATCATTTAACAGGTGGTGGAAAAATTATTAACAGAATGATAAAAGCAGATAGAATTTATTCAATGATTTTTTATGGACCACCAGGAGTTGGTAAGACAACTCTTGCTAGTATAATTTCTAAAACAACTAAAATGAATTTTGAAAAAATATCTGCGGTATCATCAGGAATAAATGATGTAAAAAATAAAATAAAAATTGCAGAAGAAAATTTATCATATGATAACAAAAAAACAATTTTATTTATTGATGAGATTCATAGATTTAATAAATCTCAGCAAGACTATCTTCTTCCATTTGTAGAAAATGGAACTATTATTTTAATAGGAGCTACAACTGAAAATCCATATTTCGAAGTTAATAAAGCATTAATTTCGAGGATGTACGTATTTGAATTTAAACCACTAAATGAATCTTCACTAAACGAAATAATCAATAACGCTTTAAAAAAAGATAAAATATTTTCTAAATTAGACATTAAAATTTCAGATGAAGCAAGAAAGAAACTTATAAAATATTCTAATGGAGATTCAAGATCACTGTTAAATGCACTTGAAATAGCTGTATTTTCAGAAAAAGAAAATAATGGTACAATAGAAATCGAAAGTGATACAATTGAAAATTCCATTCAAAAAAAACTTTATGTATATGATAAAAATGCAACATCCCATTATGATACAATCTCAGCTCTAATTAAATCAATAAGAGGAAGTGATCCTGATGCTTCACTTTATTACTTAGCTTTAATGTTAGAGTCTGGTGAAGATATAAAATTTATAGCTAGAAGACTTGTTATTTTAGCTTCTGAAGATATAGGAAATGCAAATCCAATGGCTTTAATACTTGCAGAAAGTTGTTTTAATGCAATAGAAAAAATAGGTATGCCTGAAGCAAGAATAATTTTGGCACAAACTGTAATTTATCTTTCTACATCTTTAAAAAGTAATTCTGCATATGTGGCAATAGATAAAGCAATAAATTTTGTAAAAAACGAAAGATTGGGAGAAGTTCCAAACAAATTAAAAGATAGTCACTATAAAGAATCTAATAAAATTGTAAAAGATAAATATAAATATCCGCACGATTTTGGTGGATATGTTGATCAGGATTATTTACCAGATGAATATATCCATAAATCTTTTTATAAACCAAAAGAAATAGGATATGAAGAGAAGATAAATGAGTATTTAAAAAAAATAAATTATTTTGAAAAAAAGGAGAAATAATGGAAATAAAAGAATTATTTCAAAAACAAGATGAATTGAATGAAAAAGAAGTAGAAATTAGTGGTTGGATTAGACAATCTAGATTTTCAAAAAATGTTGGTTTTATTGAACTTAATGATGGATCCGATTTTAAAAATATACAAGTTGTAGTATCAAAAGAACTTGAAAATTTTGTAGAAATTTCTAAGGCATATTTATCAACAAGTCTTAAAATAAAAGGAAAATTTGTAATAACTCCAAAAGCAAAACAACCATTTGAAATACAGGCAAATTTTGTTGAGATTTTAGGAGAAAGCGATGATACTTTCCCTGTACAAAAAAAAGAGCTAAGCCTTGAATATTTAAGAACAATACCACATCTAAGAGTTAGAACAAATACATTCAGGTCTGTATTTAAAGTTAGAAGTACATTAGCATTTGCAATACACAAATTTTTTCAAGAAAAAGGATTTGTTTACGTTAATACACCTATTGTAACATCAAGTGATGCAGAAGGTGCAGGAGAAATGTTTACTATAACTACATTGACAGATGATAATTTACCACTTAAAGAAGATGGTAAAATTGATTATTCAAAAGATTTCTTCTCAAAGCATTCACATTTAACAGTTTCTGGTCAGTTAGAAGCAGAGGATTTTGCAATGGCATTTGGTAAGGTTTATACATTTGGTCCTACATTTAGAGCAGAAGATTCAAACACTCCAAGACATGCTGCAGAATTTTGGATGGTTGAACCTGAAATTGCTTTTGCAGATCTTTCTGACGTAATGGACTCTGGTGAAGAAATGTTAAAAAGTATTATTTCTTATGTGCTTGAAAATTGTAAAGATGAAATAGAATATTTAAATAATAATGTAGATCCTTCTCTTATAGAAAGATTAGAATTTGTAAGAGATTCAAAATTTTCACGAATTTCATACACTGATGCAATAAATTATCTAAAAGATGCAAAAGTTGATTTTGAATTTCCGGTAGAATGGGGAATGGATCTTCAAACTGAACATGAAAGGTATATTTCAGAGCAAATTGTAAAAGGACCGTGTTTTGTAACAGATTATCCAAAAGAAATAAAAGCTTTTTATATGAGAAGAAATGATGATGGAAAGACTGTTGCAGCAGCTGACCTTTTAGTTCCAGGAGTTGGAGAACTTATAGGAGCAAGTCAAAGAGAGGAAAGACTTGATGTTCTTAAAGATATTTTAAAAGAAAAAGGAATGAATGAAGAAGAATATAAAAATTACCTTGATTTAAGACGTTTTGGAAGTGTGAAACATGGTGGATATGGTCTTGGGTTTGAAAGAGCTGTAATGTATCTTACAGGAATTAAAAATATAAGAGACTCAATACCATACCCTAGAACAGTAAATCAATTTTCAAAGAAAAATTAGGAGTTAAAAATTGAGAGAATATAATCCGAATAAAATAGAGAAAAAATGGCAAAAATATTGGTATGAAAATAAAACATTTAAAGCTTTAGAAGATTTTTCGCTTCCGAAATATTATGCTTTAATAGAATTCCCATATCCATCAGGTCAGGGACTTCATGTTGGTCATCCTAGACCATATACTGCAATGGATATAATCGCAAGAAAAAGAAGACTTGAAGGATATAATGTACTATTTCCTATAGGATGGGATGCTTTTGGGCTTCCAACAGAAAACTATGCTATAAAAAATCATGTTCATCCTGCTAAAGTCACTGAAAAAAATATTGCTCGTTTTAAAGAACAAATGAAATCAATCGGATTTTCTTTTGATTGGGATAGAGAAGTTAATACTACAGATCCAAATTATTATAAATGGACTCAATGGATATTTTTACAATTATATAAACACGGTCTTGCTTATAAAAAAAATGTTCCTGTAAATTGGTGTCCACATGATAAAGTTGTTTTAGCTAATGAAGAAGTAGTTGATGGAAAATGTGAAAGATGTGGTACAGAAGTTGTAAGAAGAAACCATACACAATGGATGCTTAAAATTACTGAATATGCTGATAGATTAATTGATGATTTAAAAGATCTTGATTTTGAAGATAGAATAGTAGCTCAACAAGTTAATTGGATTGGAAGAAGTTTTGGAGCAAATATTGATTTTAAAATTTCTGGAAAAGATGATAAACTTACAGTTTATACAACACGTCCTGATACAATTTTTGGTGCAACATATATGGTAATAGCACCAGAACATGATTTAATTGAAAATTATAAAGATGATATAAAAAATATTGAAGAAGTAAGAATTTATCAGCAAAAAGCAAATAAAAAATCTGAGCTTGAAAGATCAGAGCTTAATAAGGAAAAAACTGGAGTAAAACTAGAAGGAATTTGTGCAGTTAACCCATTTACAGAAAAAGAAATCCCAATTTGGATTTCTGACTATGTTCTTACTTCATATGGTACAGGTGCAATAATGGCAGTACCTGCTCATGATACAAGAGATTATGAATTTGCATCAAAATTCAATATGCCAATAGTAAAAGTAATTGAAAACGGAGATGAATCTATACCTTCAATTGCAACTAATAAAGGAAAAATGATAAATTCAGGATTTTTGAACGGATTAAGTATTGAAGATGCAAAGAAAAAAATTATAGATGAAGTTACAAAAAGAAATATTGGAAAAGCAACAAAAAATTTCAAATTAAGAGACTGGGTATTTTCAAGACAAAGATATTGGGGAGAGCCAATTCCAATGATTTATAATGATAAAGAAGGGTGGAGTCCTTTAGATGAAAAAGACTTACCGTTAACTTTACCAGAAGTTGATAATTATGAACCTACTGATGACGGTAAAAGTCCTCTTTCTAAAATGACTCAATGGTTAGATACAACAAGTAAATCTGGAATAAAGTCTTTAAGAGAAACTGATACAATGCCGCAATGGGCAGGTTCTTCATGGTATTTTATGAGATATACCGATCCTAATAATAAAAACTTTTTAGCAAGTAAGGAAGATTTAAATTACTGGCTTCCAGTTGATTGGTATAATGGTGGAATGGAACATACTACACTTCATCTTTTATACTCAAGATTTTGGTATAAATTTTTGTATGATATAGGAGTTGCACCTACAAAAGAACCTTATAAAAAGAGAACAAGTCATGGAATGATTTTAGGAAGTGACCATCAAAAGATGAGTAAATCCAGAGGAAATGTTGTAAATCCAGACGATATTGTAAGAGATTATGGTGCAGATACATTAAGAACTTATGAAATGTTTATAGGAGATTTTGAACAAGCTGCTCCTTGGAGTGAAACAGGAGTAAAAGGAATTAGAAGATATCTTGAAAGAGTTTATAACTTATATGATTTATTGCAAGATGATGTAAATGATAATTATTCTAAAGAACTTGAAATAAAAATCAATCAAACTATAAAAAAAGTAAGTGATGATTTTGAAAACTTAAAATTCAATACTGCTATTTCTGCATTAATGGAGCTTCTTAATGAAATGAGAAGTTTAGGACACATAACAAAAAAAGATTTACAAACTTATTTGATTTTGCTTAACCCGGTAGCTCCACATATTACAGAAGAAATGTGGCAAGAAGCTGGATTTGATGGTTATTTGCATGAAACTAAATGGCCTGAAGTTGATGAAAGTAAATTACATTTTGATAAATACAAAATGGCTGTTCAAATCAATGGAAAAGTAAGAGCTACAATTGATCTTGATAAAGATGCTGATCAGGAGGATGCAGTAGAAGAAGCTGAAAATCAAGAAAATATAAAAAAATATATTGAAGGAAAAGAAATAGTAAAGGTTATTTTTGTTCCTAAGAAAATACTGAATTTTGTAATAAAATAAGTGAATTTTTAATTTATTTCACTTAGATTTAATCGGCATAAAAATTTAATTCTTTTATGCCGATTTTTATATTTTTTAATTGGTAGAATAATGAGGTGTTAAAAACGACAATGTGTCAAAAATAAAAAATAAATTAAAAAAGAAAAAATTAAAATTGCCATTATAAGTTTAAAAATTTAAATTATATAATGGCAATTTTTTTTGATTTTTATTCTTTGAAAAAGCTCATAAAAAAATAAGTTTGTGTACTGTACACATGATTCTTCATAGCTACTTTAGCTTCGTCTAGTTTATTTTGTTTTATAAGTTTTATTATATCTAAATGTTCATAAGCACCACCTTCAATTCTTTGATCATCATAATAATTTAGAGTTCTAACTCTTTGAAATTGGTCTTGAAGTCTATAAGAAATATTAAGTAAGACAGTATTATTGCAACATGAATTTATATAGTTATGAAATTCATAATCTATTTCATTCAACGATTTATAATCTTTATTTTTAATAAAATCTTTAGTATCAATAATAAATTTTTCTAATTTATCTGTTTCTAAATTTTTCCATGCAAGTTCAAGTATTATTGGTTCAATGTAAGCTCTTGCTTGGAATAATTCTTTAGAAGTTTTCATATCTAAAGTAGAAACAAAAATTCCTTTATTTGCTTTTGAAGTGACAAATCCTTCGCTTTCTAAAAGGCTAACTGCTTCTCTAACAGGTGTACGACTAACTCCTATCATTTCGCATAACATCTTTTCTTCAAGATATTGTCCAGACTTGAATTCATTATTAATTATTTTATTTTTTATGAATTCATATGCTAGATCTTTCATGCTCATTCGTTCTTTCATCTGTAAACTCCTTTTATTTATTATATCATAAAAAATATTTGACTTATAATTGAAAACGTTGTATTATAAAAATATACAATATGTATACATAAGGTATTTATAAATTAAATAGAGGGAGAAATAATGGATTATACACATTTTTTTACAGAAAAAAAAGAAGTAAAAGTTGGTATAATTGGTGCCACAAAAGGATATGGACTTACTGTTTTATCTCAAATTAAAAATGTAGAAAAAATTAAATTAAGAGCAATTTCTTCAAGGTCTATAGAAGATTGTAGGAATATATTGTTAGAAATGGGATATCCCAATGAAAAAATTAAAGAATTAAATAACATTGAAGAAATTTCTAATTTGAATGACGATGATATTGTTATCACAACTGATTATAAAATTCTTATTCAAAGTGGAATTACTTCTTTTATAGAATGCACTGGAAATGTTGAATTGGGATTATCTGCATCAGAATTTGCACTTAAAAATAATATTAATGTATATATGGTTTCAAAAGAAACAGATAGTGTATGCGGTCCATACTTAAATAAATTAGCAAGTGATAATAATACCGTTTACAGTTTAGTAAATGGAGATCAACCAAGAAATGCGATTGATTTATATTCATGGGCAAAAATAAATGGATTTAAGGTAATTGCAATAGGTAAATCTAGTGAATATGATTTTGTATGGGATAGAGAAAATGGAAAAATAACATATACAGATGGATCTGAAAAATTTGAAGATATGCCTGAAATGCTAAAATATTGGAGATACGAAGGAATTAAAACACTAAATGGTAGAAAAAAGCTACTAAAAGATTACATTAATATTATTTCTGCTGATTTATGTGAGATGAATCTTGTCTCAAACATTACAGGTTTTAAAGCATCTGATAAATATTTAAATTATCCTATCATTAAGACATCTGAACTTGCGGATGTTCTTATACCAGAAAAAGATGGTGGAATTTTAAAAGATACAAATGTTGTAGATGTATTTTTTCAATTGCGTGAAAAAGATGAAGCAAGTTTTGCTGGTGGAGTATTTGTAATTGTAGAGTGCCAAAATGAAAAATCTTGGGATATGATGAGATCAAAAGGTCATATAGTAAGTAAAAATGGAAAATATGCTTGTTTATATAATCCTTTTCACATAATGGGTCTTGAAACACCAATAAGTATACTTTTAGGAGATATTAAAGGAATTGGAACTCACAAAGAATGTAAACAAGTTTCAGTTATGGCTGCTTATGCAGACAAAAATTTTAATAAAGGTGACATATTGAGAGTTTCTGGGCATCATCATTCAATTGATGGAGTTATACCAGCATTATTAGAAGTATCTGAAGCTAGAGATGTAGCTCCATTTTATTTACTTAATGGAATGAAACTAAAAAATGATATTAAAAAAGGAGATTATATAAAAATTCAAGATGTAGACCTAAGTGAAAAACCATCTTATAAAGCATATCTTAAAGGATTAAATATTAATTAAGGAGATTTATGGAAAAAAAACAATTAATTGGATGTATAGCTGATGATTTTACAGGAGCTGCAGATGTATGTTCATTTTTAGTAGAATCAGGTGCTAGTTGTGTACTTGTAAATGATATACCAAAACACATTCCAAAACTTGAAGTAGAAGTTGTAGTTATTGCTTTAAAAATTAGAACTGTTTCAAAAGAAAAAGCTCTATCTAAAGTAAAAGATGCTATTGATTTCTTTGAGAAAATTGGTGTTACTAAAATATATGATAAATATTGTTCAACATTTGATTCTACATCAGAAGGAAATATAGGACCAGTTTTGGATTATTTAATAGATAGATATAATCAGAAATATTCAATAATCTCACCAGCTTTACCCGATAACAACAGAGAAGTATTTAATGGATATCTATTTGCAGATGGAGTTTTATTAAATGAAGGGTCAATGGCAAACCATCCACTTACACCAATGAAAGATGCTAAACTTTCAAGACTTATGGATGCTCAATCAAAATATAAATCATATTCTTTAAATTATAAAATAATAGAAAAAGGAAAAGATTCAATAAATTTTTTTGTTAATAATATAGATAAAGATAATAAGTTTTATATTATAAGTGATTATTTTAAAAATATACATGGGGAAAATATAATTGAAAGTTTTGGAAATTTAAAAATACTAAGCGGAAGTTCGGTATTGATTAGAGATTGGTATAAATATTTATTTAAAAATAAAGAAAATAAAAAAGTAGAAATTTACGAAAAAAATAGTGGCAAAAGTATTTTATTTTCTGGAAGCTTGTCAAATCAAACACAAAAACAAATAAAGAATTTCATAGATAATAATGGCTATGCAATAGAAGTAAAAGCAAAATATATAAACGAAGAATATATAAAAAAAATTAAAAATATAATTTTAAATTCTAATGAAAATATATTGTTTTTTAGCACAAGAGATGAAAATATTAGTACTGAAGAATTAAAAATAAATGCAAATAAGCTTGAAGAATTTTTTTCAGAAATTGCTGTTTTTGCTTATGAAAATGATATTAAAAAAATTGTTGTTGCAGGCGGCGAAACATCAGGAGCCATCATAAAATCTTTGCCATTTGAATTTTATAAATCAACAGCACTTGTTGATTCTGGAGTACCAGTTTTAAGACCACTAGAAAATACCAAATTTCAGATAATACTAAAATCTGGAAATTTTGGACAAGAAGATTTTTTTAACAGATCTATAGAAATAATGGAGAGTTAAATGAAAAAGATTGATGAAGCTATATGGATTGCAAAATCATTATTTGATAGAAACAAAGTTAGTGGCTCTACAGCAAATTTAAGTTTTATTAAAGATAAAAAAATATATATAACAAAAACAGGTTCATGCTTTGGAAATTTAAAAGAAAATAGCTTTTCTATAGTGGAAGGAAATAAAGTTATAAATAATGTAAAACCAAGCAAGGAAATAACATTACATAAGTACATGTATGATTCTGATAAAAATAAAAAAGCAGTTATACATACGCACAGTACATTTTCTACTTTTTGGTCATGTGTGTATGATAATGAAAACGATTTTAAGATTGAAACTCCAACTCCATATTTAAATATGAAAGTTGGGAAAATAGGTTTTGTAAAATACGCAAAACCTGGTAGCAAAGAACTATTTGATATGTTTAAGAAAGAAAGCACAAAAGGATATAATGCATATATTCTAAAAAATCACGGTGTTATAGTAGGTGCTCCAACATTAATGGAAGCTTTTTATATGCTAGAAGAAATAGAAGAAGCATCTTATAATGCGTGGTTATTAAATCATTTTAACAATAATTAAGAGGTAAAATTAATGAAATTAGTAGAGTATATGAAAAAATTTCCAAGTGGAATGATGGTAATTCCATTAATCATTGGTACATTAATCAATACTTTTATACCAAATATATTAGAAATAGGTGGATTTACCACAGCTTTATTCAAAACAGGGACTCCAACTATGGTAGGATTATTTATTTTGTGTAGCGGAGCATCTATTAATTTTAAAGAAGTAGGAGTTCCTTTAGTTAAAGGTGTTTTTTTAACTTTGTTAAAGTTCTTAATTGGTGTTTTGATAGGATGGGGATTGTTTTTTATATTTGGAGATAAAGCATTTTTGGGATTAGGACCTTTAGCTATTATTACAGCGGTGACGAATTCAAATGGTGCTATGTATACGGCACTAGCACAAGAATTTGGAGATAAAACTGATCCAGGAGCTATTGCTATTTTATCGTTAAACGATGGTCCTTTTTTAACTATGATTGCATTGGGAACGACTGGCATTGCGGAAATTCCTGTCATTGCATTTATAGCAGCATTGATTCCATTACTTATTGGTATGATACTAGGTAATTTAGATGAAGAATTTAGAAAAATTTTACAGAATGGATTGATAATGATTTTACCGTTTAATGGATTTTTATTTGGATCAAATATTAATTTAAAACAAATTATAGAAGCTGGTATAGGTGGAATTGCTTTAGGAATTATTACATTTGTATTTACTGGTATACTTACATACTATATTTATAGTATGATTAGAGGAAAAAAAGATCCAATGGGAATGGCCATTGGGACAACAGGAGGGAATGCAATAGCAGTTCCTGCAGCGGTTGCAATGGCTGATCCTTCTTTAAAATCTTTAGTTCCAGTTGCAACTGCACAAGTAGCAGCTTCTGTAGTTATAACAACTATTGTCACTCCTATTTTAACAGGATATTTTGCTAAAAAGGCAAAAAAATCAAATAAAAGAATAAATATAATAGATGATTCTAAATTTTTCATTAAAAAGGAAGGAAAATAATGACAAAAAAAATTATTACATCTAATAATGTTTTAGTAGGTGAAAATCTTGAATTAAAGAAAGACATTGGTCTAGTTATTGAAAATGATAAAATTATTGATATAATAGAAAATTTCAATTCTGATAATACAAACTATGAAGTATTAAATTATAATGAAAAAATTATAATGCCAGGAATGATAGATTGTCATAATCATCTTGCTCTTGATGCAAGATTAGAAAATCATTTAGAAAAGATGAATGATCCAGAGGTAGAACATTCAATTAGAGCAATTAAAACAATGAAAGATGACCTTGAGTCAGGGGTGACCGCTTCTAGATGTATGGGTGATAAGTATTATATAGATATTGCATTTAAAAGTGCTCAAAATGAAGGAAGAGTAATAGGACCAAGATTAACAGTATGTGGTATAGGTATGAGAAGTTTGCATGGGCATGGTTATGTTGGTATGCCATTTGTAGGTGAACAAGAATTTAGAAAGCAATCCAGAGAAAATATTAGAAGAGGGGCTGATTTCCTTAAATTATTCACAACTGGTGTGATAAATAAAGATGATAATATACCAGCTTATTTAACTTTAAAAGAAATGCAAGCTGTTGTAGAAGAAGCAAATAGTGTAAATATTCCTACAGCTATTCATGTTTCTGGTGGAATAGCTCTAGATAGAAGTATTGATGCTGGTATTACGACACTCGAACATGTTTATTATATTAATGATGAGCAAATTCAAAGAGTAAAAGATACAAAAACATGGGTGGTATTTACACCTAGTTATGGATTAAATGATGATATTTTATTAAAATTTTCCCCAAAGAATTATGAAGAAAGTATGCAAGAAAAAGAAAAAATAAAAAAATGCCTTTCAAAAGCAATAAAAGCTGGTATAAATTTTGGAATTGGAACTGATGGATTACATGCTGGATTGTCAAAAGAAGCCAAATATATTCATGAATTAGGTGCTGAAAATATAGATGTATTAAAGGGAATTACAGTAAATGCAGCAAAAATATTAAGAAGAGATGATTTAGGATCTATAGATATCAATAAAAAAGCAGATTTTGTTGTTTTAGATAAAAATCCTTTAGATAATATAGATGCTCTTAAATATGTATATCAGGTAATTCAAGGCGGTATGGAAATTTTAAATAAAAATAACTAATATAAAAAGTTTATTTATATAATTAATTATAGCTTAAAAATAGTATATGAAAATAAATATTATCTTTTTATATTATAATGTATAGTATGCTATTTTTCCCAAAAAGTCATATGGAAATGATTTTTTGGGAAAAAATATATTATTCTTATATTATTTAACAATGAATAAATTATTAAAAAATTTTTATTTCTTCTATTATTCAGTACATTATATTTTAATAAAATTTTAAATTAATCTCAAAATTTATTCTCATTATTATTCTTCTAATATAAAAAATTTTATTTTATATATTCTTTTACATCAATTATATATAAATCATTTAGAAACTATTTTTACATAACTAATTTTTACCATTTTTTTACAAAATAAATATGATTATTTTTTTAAAAATTTAGCTTATTTTCAATAAAATAATCAACTGCAAACGCTTGACAAATTATAAATATTAATTTATACTATTAGTATAACAATTATAAAAGAAAACGAACATTTTACAACAAATAATTGTTTAGGGAGGTAATATGAAATCTAAAAAATTTGTTGCAGGATTAATGACATTAGCAATGTCTTTTGCTTTTACAGCATGTTCAGGTGGTGCAGGAAATACACCTGCAGGAAACAATGCTACAAGTGCAGACAAAGCAAGTGTTACAGCTACAAGTACTGAAACAGCTACTACAGAAAATAAAGAAGGTGCAAAAAAGATTGCAGTTCTTTTATACAAAGCTGACGATACTTATATAGCTACAGTAAGACAAGCATTAGAAAAACTTGATGAAGCAGATCCTGATGTAGAATTAAGTTTCCAAGATGCTGGTGGAGACATGGGAACACAAACTGATCAAATTAACAACGTTTTAGCACAGGGAGTTGACGGAATTCTTCTAAATATTGTTGACGTAAAAGCTGCACCTACAGCTATTTCAACAATTGAAGCAAAAAATATTCCTACTGTATTCTTTAACAGAGATATGTCAGAGTCAATTGGTGATAAAACTGATGAATTTTTGTTTGTAGGAACAAATGCAGCTGATGCAGGAGTTATGCAAGGTGAAATGTTATCAAAACTTTGGAATGAAAAATCTGAAGAAATAGATAGAAATGGAAATGGCGTTTTAGATTATGTAATGCTCAATGGAGGAGTTGATAATCCTGAAGCTCAAGCTAGAACTGAATATTCAGTAAAAACATTAGAAGATGCAGGAATTAAAACAAACGAATTGGCATTACAGGATGCACAATGGGAAACAGAAAAAGCTAAAACAGCTATGGATAGTTGGTTACAAACTTTTGACAAAGATTTGGACGTTGTAATTGCAAACAACGACGGAATGGCAATTGGAGCAATTACCGCATTACAAGCTGTAGGATATAATACAGGAGAAGATGGTGCTACTGTAATTCCAGTTGTTGGAGTTGATGCAACAGAACAAGCAAAAGAAGCAATTGCAAAAGGAACAATGTTTGGTACAGTTCTTCAGGATGCTGATGGAATGGCTAAAGGTAGTCTTGCAGCAATTAAAAATAAGATCAACGGTAAAGATTGGATAGATTCAACTGATTTGAAATTAGCAGATGATGGTGTTTCTATAAGAATTCCTTATCAGATTTATGACGGTAAATAATTTTTATTTTGGCTGTTGCAAATTTTTTGTGACAGCCCTTTTTTAAGAGGTGATATATGTCTGATTTATTAGAAATGAGAGGCATAGTTAAAGAATTTCCTGGGGTAAGAGCTTTAAATGGCGTAAATTTTGACCTTCGAAAAGGTGAAGTACATGCTTTAATGGGCGAAAACGGAGCAGGAAAGTCTACACTTATGAAATGCCTTTTTGGTATCTACGAAAAAGATCAGGGTGAAATTAAAATTGAAGGAAAAACAGTAAATTTTAAAAATTCTAAAGATGCTCTAGATAATGGTGTAGCTATGGTTCATCAAGAACTAAATCAAGTTATGAAAAGATCCATTGCAGAAAATCTAATGATGGGAAGAGTTCCTACAAAACATGGTCTTGTTGACCATAAAGCTATGTATAAATTTTGTCAAGATGTTTTTGATAATCTTGGTCTTGATTTTAATCCAAAAGATATAATGGAAACAAAATCTGTTGCAGAAAGACAGTTAATAGAAATTGCAAAAGCTGTTTCTTATAATGCAAAAATACTTGTTTTAGATGAGCCTACTTCTTCTTTAACTGAAAAAGAAGTTGAAAAACTTTTTTCAATTATGAATACCCTCAGAGATAGAGGCGTTGGAATTATATATATTTCTCATAAAATAGAAGAAATTTTAAATATTACTGATAGAGTCACAATTTTAAGAGATGGAACTTATATTAGTACAGAAGATACAAAAAATTTAACTAGTGAAAAGATTATAAGTTCCATGGTTGGTAGAGAAATGACTATGCAATTTCCAGAGAGACATGACTTCAGAGGAGATGTACTTCTTGAAGTTAAAAATTTAACTGGTAAATATGGACCAACTGTTCATGATGCAAGTTTCACACTTAGAAAGGGAGAAATACTTGGAATAGCTGGTTTAGTTGGGGCAAGAAGAACTGAATTGGTAGAAACTATTTTTGGGCTAAGAGAGAAATTATCAGGAGATATTATTTTAGAAGGTAAAAAAATTGAAAATTCTAATCCTGAAGCAGCCAAAAAGAATGGATTTGCACTTGTTACAGAAGAAAGAAGACTTACTGGAATATTTCCAGATTCAGATATTACTTTTAATTCCACAATTGCTAATTTAAGTGCTTATGAAACAAAAAAAGTAATTGATAAAAAGGGAATGATAAAAGATAGTAAAACTGTAATAGATTCAATGAAGGTAAAAACCCCAAATCAAAAAGCAAAAATTTCAAACTTATCAGGTGGTAATCAACAGAAAGTTATAATAGGAAGATGGCTTCTAACTTCACCTAAAGTACTTCTTTTAGATGAACCTACAAGAGGAATTGATGTAGGTGCAAAATATGAAATATATGAACTTATTATAAAACTTGCTAAAGAAGGCAAAGGTGTAATTGTTATATCTAGCGAAATGACAGAACTTATGGGAATTTGTAATAGAATTATAGTAATGAGTAATGGAAGAATTGCTGGAGAAGCTGAAAATGATGAAAATTTAACTCAAGAAAAAATCATGGCCTTACAGGCTAAATACGTATAGGAGTAATTATGAGCGAAGTAAAACAGAAAACTAATATAAAAGAACTTATAATTAATAATCTCTTAATTATAATACTTTTTGTTTTAATACTAGGAATTATATTAATTGATCCTAGTTTCCTTAACATTACAAATTTTTTAAATATTTTAACACAAACATCCACAAGGCTATTTATTGCTCTTGGAACTGGTGGTTTGTTAATTTTGGCAGGTACTGACCTTTCAGCTGGTCGTATTGTAGGTATGAGTGCTGCAGTTGCAGGTTCTTTATTACAGGCTGCAACATATGCTCAGAAATTTTTCCCTAACATGGGAGAAATTCCAATTATTGTAGGTTTATTAGCAGCTATCATTATTGGTGGAATATGTGGTCTTATAAATGGCTTTGGAGTAGCTTATTTAAATTTACATGCATTTATTGCATCACTTGGTACTCAACTTATAGTTTATGGTTTATTACAAATGTATATAGCATCATCTCCTTGGGGAGCTCAACCTATTGGGGTTTTTAAAGATAGTTATACATCTTTGGTAATGGGTGGAATTCCAATACCTGGAACAAGTTACAAATTACCTTACTTATTAATATATGCTGCTATAGCAACTGTAGTAATGTGGTTTATTTGGAATAAAACAGTTTTAGGAAAAAACATGTTTGCCGTTGGAGGAAATATGGAAGCTGCAGAAGTTTCTGGTATTTCTATTAAAAGAACAATAATGCTTGTTTTCCTTTTATCTGGAATTATGTATGGAATATCAGGATTTTTAGAAGGACCAAGAATAGGTTCAGTTACATCTACAACAGGAACAAACTACGATTTGGATGCTATTGAAGCCTGTTTAATTGGTGGAGTTTCATTTTCTGGAGGTATTGGTACAATTCCAGGAATAGTACTAGGTTCAATTATTCTTCAAGTAATCAATTATGGTCTAATTTATATAGGTTTAAGTTCAAATATACAATTGATTATTAAAGGGGCTCTTATAATTATTGCAGTTGCAATAGATACAAGAAAAAGAATTAAGAAAAAATAATTATAAAAAAGCATCGCTTAAATTATATTTTAGCAATGCTTTTTTATTAAATGGAGAAAACTATGGATAAAAATGATATAATTTTTAAGATAATAACATACGCTGCAGATGCATCTGATAATGCAAAGGCAGCAATTGAAGAAGCTAAAAAATTTAATTTTGAAAAAGCAGATGAATTAATTGAAAAAGCAAATGAATCATACTTAGTTTCACATGATGAACAATCTAAACTTATTACATTAGAAGGAAATGGACAAAAAAATGATTTAAATGTTTTATTAATTCATGCATTAGACCATCTTACTATGTCAAACATAAGAATTGAAAATGCAAAAAACTTAATTGAATTATATAAAGAAGTTAATAAATTAAAAAATAACTAATATAAAAATTGTATATTTATTTTATAAAGAGAGCTGAAATATATAAGTACATTAATATTTTAACTCTCTAGAAATAAATATATTATAATTTTTAACATCATTCTTAATTGTATTCTTATTATTGTATTCATTCATTAAATTAAAATCTATTTTTATTATCTATAATTAAAATAAAGCCTTAAAAATAATTTTCCAAAGTATTAGAAAAACTTTTTATTTACAATATTTCCTAATATTATTTTAAAAAATACATAACTACATATAGTGATATATTTAAAAAAAACTACACTTAGCGTACATATTAAAAATCTTTAATAAAAATAATCATTTTTTTATAGATTGGGTATAAAATTAATGTATAAAATTTGTTTTTGATTTTTAAATTATTTAATAATTAATAATTTTTTAAAAATCAAAAACATTGACGAGTTATATATTACATAGAAAGGAATATTGAAATGGAGAAAGAAGAAAAAGTTAAAATTTTACAAGACTTAATTAAAATTAAAACTGTAAATGGTAATGAAGAAGAAACAGCTATTTATTTAAAAAACTTACTTGCTGAACACGGAATTGATTGTGAACTTATAAAATTTGATGAAGGAAGATATAATTTAGTTTCTGAAATTAAAAATGGAGAAGGAAAAACCCTTGCTTTATCAGGACATATGGATGTTGTAGATCAAGGTGATGAATCAAAATGGGTATATCCTCCTTTTGAAGCTCATATTGAAAATGATGTAATATGGGGACGTGGTGCATCTGATATGAAGTCTGGTTTAGCAGCTTTATTAATTGCGTATATTGATGCAAAGGAAAAAAATAATTTTAAAGGTACTTTAAAATTTATTGCTACAGTTGGAGAAGAAGTAGGAGAACTTGGTGCAGAACAACTTACAGATTTAGGTTATATAAATGGTGTAGATGCATTAATAATTGGAGAACCATGTAATGTTGGTGTTGTTTTTGCACATAAAGGATCTTTAAACTATAAAGTTATTTCAAATGGACTAGGTGCTCATTCTTCTGCTCCTGAAATTGGAATAAATGCTATAGAAAATTTACTTGAAGCAATGAATAAAATAAATGATAAAGTAAGAAAAATAGAGTCTGAATATAGCAATGAAATTTTAGGAGATATGACTCACAGTATTACAATTGTAAAGGGTGGAACGCAAATTAATTCAATTCCTGATCATGCTGAATTTGAGGCAAATGTAAGGACTATTCCTGAATTTGATAATGAAAAATTGATTAAGGAAATTCAAAATATTTTAGATGACCTTAATAAAAATGAAAAATTTGATTTGAAAATGGAAATAACAGCTAATCAAGCACCTGTTCAATCTAGTCCAGATTCAGAACTTGTAAAAACAATAATGGAAGTTGCAAATTCAATTGAAGGACTTTTACCTCAAAATTTAGCAAAAGTAATGGGTGATGTTATTGGAGAAGACTTAACTAAAAATCCTCTATTAAGTAAACTTGATTCAGTAAAACCAATGTCTGTTCCTGGAACTACTGATGGTGCTCAATTTATTAGAGCAAATAAAGATATGGATTTTGCAGTTTATGGTCCTGGTGTTCCTATGTTAAATCATAGAATTAATGAAAGATTACCATTAAGTGAATATTTAGATTTTATTGATGCGTATATTGAAATTATTAAAAAATATCTAAATTAATTTATATTACTTTTTAATAATTTTTACGAAAAATGTTGCAGATATTTTTTCTGCAACATTTTTTATGTTTAAAAATAAAAAAATTTCTAATATAAGCATAATTTTAACATAAATGAATTATGAAATTCTTATTTAACATATGTGTTTATTATAAGTAAATAAAGAGTAAAATAATTTCAGTTAAATATATTAATTTTGTAGGTGGTAATTAAAAATGAAAAGAAAAAGAACAGTCGGTTTTGATTTAATAAAAGCTTTTGCAATTATTTCAATTATAATTTTTCATATAGACAGTAAAATTTTACCAGCTGGTTTTTTAGGAGTAGATCTTTTTTTTGTTTTATCAGGTTATTTGGCAATTACTTCAATTAAAAGAGATGAAGATTTTTCTTTAGTCAAATATTTAAAGAACAAATTAATAAATTTATTTCCACCTTTATTCTTTGTGATTTTTATTGTAATGATTTTTGCAACATTATTTAATAAATCAGCTGTAAAATCAACTGGGTTTGATGGAATATTTGGGATAACTTTTCTTGAAAATTGGCGGTTTTTAATTAAAAAGATATCATATTTTGACTCTTTTAGTATAAGTTTATTTAAACATATATGGTATATAGCTGTTCAGTTTCAATTTTTTATAATATTTTCACTATTATATAGATTTACATATAAAAAGAGAAAAAATGGAATAAATTTATTTTGGATATTTGTACCGATTTTGATGGTACTATCTTTTGTTTTGCAAGTGGTTCTATATGATCCTCAGAATGTAAATAGAGTTTACTATGGGACAGATACAAGGCTTTATGAATTTTTAATAGGTGTAATAACTGGTGGTATATATCCATTAAATAAAATAAAATCATTATCTGATAAAAAAACAAATAATATTTTTTCATTAGTTTCTGGAATTTGCTTAATTGTATTCATTTATTTAGAGTTAAATCTAAGTGAATATTCTAAATTTTTATATTTAGGGGGATTTTTCCTAATTGCATTAATTTCAGCTTTGTTTATTGTAACATTTGTAAAATATGGTTCAAAAACAAAAATTATCTTTAATTTCAGTTTCATAAGATATATAGGTAAGATATCTTATGATATATATTTGTGGCATTTTCCTATTTTGATACTTTCTCAGACTCAAAATGAAATAAACCATCCAAATATATATTTAACTTTAATAAGAATAATATTATTTTTATGTCTTTCCATATTTTCATATGCTTTTTCTAAAAAAATAATAAAAAATTTCAAGAATATAAGAATGAACTTTATAGCTAAAGTAATAATATTAATTTTTTCAATATTATTTATATTTGGAAGTTTTGGATATGCAATGCCTTTTTTATCAACACTGTTTGTAAAAGAAAATGATTTTAAACTAGATAATAAATTAAAAATAAATTCTAAAGTTTCTAATTCAAATGAAAATTCTATGACTATTGAAAAAGAAAAATCAGAAGAAAAAGAAGTTATTTCTTCAAATTATTCAAGCATGTCAAATTCAAATGTAAAAAAATTTGAAGCAAAAATTCCATACAATACAATCATTCTAATTGGAGATTCTTTAGGAGTAAATGTTGGTGCAGGACTTGCTGATGTTTTTCCAAATACAATTGTGGATGCACAAGTTTCAAGACAGCTTATTAATTCAATAGATATAGCATGGAATTATCATGCTTATGATTCTAAAGATACAGCAGTAGTTTTTATGCTTGGAACGAATGGACCATTTGAAGAAGAAGATTTAGATGAACTTGTAAAACCATTTGAAAAATCTGATATTTATTTTGTAAATATTAGAGTTGATAGAGCATATGAAAAAGACGTAAACAAATACTTAGATAATTTCACATCAAAAAATAAGAGAATTCATTTAATAAATTGGCATGATGCATCTATTGACCATCCTGAATATTTTGCACCAGATAAAGTTCATTTAATGAATAATGGTATAGATGTTATACTCGATTTAATTTTTGATGAAATGAACAAAGTTAAATAAATATACTATATGATTGGAGAAATATTGTTGAGAAAATTTACAAATAAAATTGAAAAAGTAGTAATAAAAATAGGATCATCATCAATTACACACGATAATGGTTGTGTAAATATTGAAAAAATTGATATGCTTACAAAAGAAATAGTAAACCTAAAAAATAAGGGGATAGACGTTATTCTTGTCTCTTCTGGAGCTATTGCTGCAGGTAAAAATAAACTACAAATTCAAAATACAATAAATATTAGTGAAAAACAAGCTATTGCATCAGTTGGGCAATTAACACTTATGAACACATACCTTCGTTCTTTTGCAGAGTATGGATACAGTATAGCACAAATGTTGTTAACAAGAATGGTAGAAACTGATGCTATTATGCATGAAAATGCAATTAATACTTTTGAAACTCTTCTTAAAATGAATGTAATACCAATAGTAAATGAAAATGACTCTATTTCAACGTTTGAAATTAATTTTGGTGATAATGATACATTGTCAGCAGTTGTTTCAAAACTTGTAAATGCTGATTTACTAATTTTGTTGTCAGATATTGACGGTCTTTATACTGATGATCCAAGAGTTAATAATAATGCTACAATTATAAAAGAAGTTAATATAATAAATGATAAATTAAGAGAAATGGGAAAAGGAACATATTCAAAAGTAGGTACAGGAGGAATGGCTACAAAAATAAATGCAGCAAATATATGTATGGAATCTGGTATAGATGTTGTTATAGCAAATTCAAGTGATTTTAAAAATATAAGAAAAATATTAGGAGGTGAAGAAATTGGGACTATCTTTAAAGGAATCGTTAAAAGAAATGGGGCGATTTGCTAAAAAATCAAGTAAAGAGTTATCTAAGCTTTCTTCAATTGAAAAAAATAAAATACTAAATTCAATAAAAAATTCTATCAATATAAATAGAAATAAAATATTAGAAGAGAATAAAAAAGACTACGAAAATGGAAAAAACAACGGTATGTCAAATGCTTTACTTGACAGGCTTTTATTAAATGACGAAAGAATTGATTCTATGATAAAATCAATAGATCAAATTATTTTATTAGAAGATCCAATAAGTAAATTTAAAGATGTTTTCACATTGAATAATGGTCTTATTGTAGCTAAAAAAAGAGTGCCTATAGGAGTTCTTGCAATGATTTATGAATCAAGACCAAATGTTACACTTGATTCTGCTGTACTAGCTATAAAATCTTCAAATTCAATTATACTTAGAGGTGGAAAAGAAGCTATAAACTCTTGTATATCAATTGCAGATGCAATTAGAGATGGTATAGAAAATGCTGGATACGATAAAAATATGGTTCAAATTGTAAATGACACAACTAGAGAATCTTCAACAGAGCTTATGAAATTAAAAGGATATGTTGATTTATTAATACCAAGAGGATCTGCATCATTAATAAATGCTGTGATTGAAAATGCTAATGTTCCAACATTAGAAACAGGTGTTGGAAATTGCCATTTATATGTAGATGAATTTGCAGATTTAAATAAAGCAATCAAAATTTTTGAAAATGGCAAAACACAAAGAATAGGTGTATGCAATGCTTTGGAATCACTTCTTGTAAATGAAAAGATTGCAGATGAATTTTATCCACTATTAAATAATATTATAGAAAAATATGATCTTAAAGTTCATGCATGTTACAAATCGTTAAGTAAAGTAAAAAATTCTACATTAGCTACAGAAGAAGATTTTGCAAAAGAATATTTAGATTATGAATTTTCTCTAAAAGTTGTAAGCACTATTGAAGAAGCTATTGAGCATATTTATAAATATTCCACACATCATTCCGATGCAATAATAACTGAAAATTTAAAAAATGCAAAGAAATTTACTGATGAAGTTGATTCAGCCTGTGTATATGTAAATGCATCAACAAGATTTACTGATGGTTATGAATTTGGTTATGGTGGAGAAATAGGAATTTCAACCCAAAGACTTCATGCTAGAGGACCTGTAGGGTTAAATGAACTTACAACATATAAGTATGTGATTTTAGGGGAAGGACAAATTAGGGAGTGAAAATGAAAGTTGGTATTATAGGAATTGGCAACATGGGTTCTATCATTGCAGATTCTTTAATTAAAAATAATTATAATGTAATTTTATCTAATAGGGGAAGATATATCTCAAACTTTTCTAATGAAAAAGTTGAAATAACTAATAATATAGAAGTTGCAAAAAAAAGTGATTATATAATTTTATCTGTAAAACCTGCTGTTATTTCTGAAGTTATAAAAGAAATAAAAGATTATATTAAAGACCAAGTAATTATTTCTATTGCTGCAGGTATTACTCTTGATTATTTAAAAGAAAATTTAGGAGAAAAAAAATTTGCTATTGCAATGCCAAATACACCAGCAAAAGTAAGAGAAGGAATGTCTGCAATTTCTCCAAATAAAAATTTAAAAGAAAATGAAGTAGAAAATATTTTAAAAATTTTTTCATCTTTTGGAAAAGCTGAAATTATCGATGAAAAATATTTTAATATTTTTTCTTCAGTTTCAGGTTGTCTTCCAGCCTATGTATATATGTTTATAGAGGCAGTTTCAGATGCTGCAGTTTTTTGTGGAATGAATAGAAATGATTCATATAAATTCATAGCTCAATCAATTTTGGGGTCTGCAAAAATGGTACTTGATACTAAAGAACATCCAGGAAAACTAAAAGACATGGTAACATCTCCTTCAGGAACAACTATTGAAGGATTGAAAATATTGGAAGATAATGGTTTTAGAGGAACAATAATTGATGCTATTATTGCATCTTTTAATAAAGCAAAAGAAATGTAATTTGATGATATTATTAAATACAAAATTTTTAATTTATTCTTATAAATTTTTAAAATGGGCATATTTTTATATACTGCCCATTTTAAATTTCAAAAATTAGTCTAATTTGAAGATTCATTTAATCTTTTTATTGATAATATATGATAATATTTTCACATAAAATATTGATAATGTTCTCAAAAGGGTATAATAATGTTGTATTATTTTTTTCTTTATTGTAAATAAATGATATAATATTAACTATAAGAAAGGAAATCGTATGTTAATGGTTAATTTATTTGTCGGGTACATATTAGCTTTTTTTGCTGGCAAACTTATAAATAAATTAAAACTTCCACAAATTTTGGGGTGGATGCTAGCAGGAGTTATTGTTGGTCCAAGCGTTGTTGGTTTTATTGGAAAAGATATTTTATCAACTCCTCTTTTTAAAATTATTATGGATTTTGCAAAAACAATAGTAGGAATTATGGTTGGATATTCTATGGTATTTAAAAATTTAAAAGAAGCAGGAAGTGGATATTTAAAAATTGCTCTTTTTGAAATGATTACACCAGCAATATTGTTAAGTATTATTTTTTCAGTTGTTTTCTTAATTTTAAATATTCCATGGCAAATAGCAATTTTAGTAGGACTTGTATCAATTCCTACAGCACCAGGGGTAAACTTATCAATTATAAGTGAATTTAAAGCTGAAGGAAAATTTACAGATGCTCTAAGAACTGTTACAGGGCTTGATAATGTTCTTTCAAATATTATTTTTTACTCCTCTTTGGCAATATTTCAGCTTGTATTTGCAAGTAAAGTTGAAGTAAATGTTTCTATGTTTAATATGATGATAATGCCAATAATAATAGGTCTAATTTTTGGTGTAATTTCATCAAAAGTAATAAAAAATTCTAATGATAAAAAGATGGAACTGTCTATTTTTTTAATTTTTATGATTATTACAATAATTGTTTCATTTTATATAGATAATTTTGTTTTCGATAAACCTTCAATGAATTTTGTTATAGTAGGAATTGGTTATTCCGCAGCTTTTGTTAATATAGTTTCAAAAGAAAAATTCAATTCTGTAAAGAAAAGTTTTCATACAATTCAAGATACAGGTTTAATGTGCTTGATTTTTGGGCTAGGATTACCACTTAATCCTAAACTTATTCCAGATCATTTTTTGATTTTAATATCTTTTATTTTAATAAGAGGAATCGGAAAAGTATTTGGTGGATACATAGGGGCATCGATTGCAAAAGAATCTGAAATAATAAAGAAAAACATTGGAACAATGATGCTTCCAGCAGCTGGAGTTGCAGA
>JALEKO010000036.1 GCA_022769085.1 Peptoniphilaceae bacterium | reverse complement strand
ATATTCATCACTGAAAAAATCATTCCCAGAAGAGGCAGATCAAATGTATCAAGAAGCAGAGAAAGCTTCAAAAAGAAGATATGAAACATATAAGAAAATGGCAGAAGATAAATAATATTTATTTATAAAAAAAGAGGATATATGAAATATCCTCTTTTTAACTTTCTGATATTATATTTTTCATAAAAACAGAAACAATTTTTGAAAAATTTTCCACATTTTTAATGTGAGCAAAATTTCTTCCATAAATTATTTTTGCATTTTTAACATCTTCATCTTCTCCTGTAAAAACTGCAAGAGTTGAAATGTTGTCTTGATTTAATTTTCTAATTTCTTTTGCACTGTCAAAAATTGCAATTCTATCTTTATACTGCATTTTATTATTTTTATCAGATCCTACATTTATCTGTATTTTTTCATCATGAGGTTTCCCATCTGAAAGAATAATCAATATGTGAGTTTCATCTTTAGTGGAATTTTTTATTATTTCATGAAAAGTTTTAAAAACAAAGCCGTCTCTATTTGAACCAGATGATAAGAAATTAAATATTTTCTTATTATTTTCTTTTTCGTTATAGTCCCTGTAAACATTAAAAATTGTATATGATTTTAACGTAGAGTATCCCATAATTCTAATTGGAATATTTAATAAATCCATTGCTTTTGCAATTATATAGGCTTGAGAAGATATTATATTTTCTCTTCCAATTTGGCTTGCTGATGAATCAATTAGCAGATCAACATAAAATCTATTTGTATTTTCGACTTCATTTTTATAAAATATTTTTAAATCTCCAAGTTTTTGAGCTTTCCACACATCTGATGCTTTTAAAATTCCATAATCTTTTCTATTAATATCTTCAGTTGTATCTATTTGCATTGATGATTTTATTGATTGCTGAAGTTCTTTAATTTGTCTATTTATTGTTAAATAGTTTTTCTTTAAATAATCTAAGTTCTTTTTTTCCTGAATTAATCTGTTTTTTCTATGAAAATTTGCATCTGGATTATCTGGATATTTTCCATTTGAAAAATAAAGATGTGAGTCTTTGTGGATTTCTTTTGAAACAGTATTTTCAAGTTTTTTAATTGTACTTTCACTTAAAGCACTTTTACCATAAAAATTTTCTATATATTTATATGTTTCTGAAATATCAAAGTCTTTACTTGTAAAGAAAAGTTTATTTTCTGCGGTATCAATTTTTTTCTCTTCAAGATAAATATTCCCATTGAATTCAGCAGATCCAATGTTGAATTGGTCTTCAACTTCTTCATCGCTATATTGTTCTTTTTCTTTTTTAAAATTTTTAGGTTTTTTTTCTTTTACCATCTTTTCAAAAAGTTCTTTTTCTTCACTTGTTTTATAAAATTTGAAATACTTTTGGAAAAGAAAATTTAATTTAGACACAATTTCCGATGTATCCTTTTCATTTATAGAAAAAATATCATCATAAAATTTATTTATTAAAACACCTTCTGTTATAGGCTTTCCTATAGCTTTTTTGTAATATGCATTTTCGATTTGGGAATGTATATTTTTAGGAGAAGATATAGTGTATTTTTTATATATTTTTTGTGCATAAGTTTTTCTGAAGTTTTCTATTGTAAGAGATTTTTCTTTTAAATTTTTATATGCTAAGTCTTCAAATAAAATTTTTGTAATAAAAAATATGTCGTCTTTATACGGATTATTTTTTGTTATATATTCTATAAATGTTTCTATTATTTTTATATCAAAAGATTTATTAATTTCTCCTTGAAGCATATTTATATAATATAAATCTTTATCATCATATATTTTTGGGTTTAAACTATAATCTTCTGCAAAGTCCCAAATTATATTTATTGCTCTAAGTTTATTTCTATTTTCAGTCATTAAAAATACTCTCGTCTATTTTTAGAGGAATTTTAGTTTTTATTGAATCTTCAATTATTTTCTTTTCAAATGAATCAAAAGATTTATTTATCATTGCCATTTTTATAGAATCATATGGGTTTAAACCAAGTTTCATCATATTTATTGAACCTATTAGCCCTCTTAAATCGACAGATTTTGTAGAAATTTCTCCATTCTCACTTTTTAATTGAAGGCTTGAAAACATATCGACAAAGGCATCTCTATATTTTTCTTTTAAAGATGGGTATTTATCACTTAAAAGTTTTTTAAGATTTTCACTTGTAATATTTGGCATGTCAATTACCATAAACCTTGATGTCAAGGCTTCATTTAATTCTTTTGTTCCAACATATCCATAATTCATTGTTGCAATAAATCTTGTTTTTTCGCCTAAATTTATTTTTTCATATCCTGGAATATCAATTATTCTTCTGTGGTCTAAAACTGCATGAAGTACTGCAATAGCATCATTTTTTGCCATATTAATCTCATCGAGAATACCAAAACCCCCATTAACAGCACATTCATAAATAGGACCTTTTCTAAATACAACTTCTCCATTTTTGAAAGTATCAGATCCAATTAAAGTATTATAATCTGTATTAATATGAAAAGAAATGTTCCGTTGTGGTCTATTAAAAATATAGGCAAGATTTGATGCAAGAACATTTTTACCTGTTGCTTTAGGGCCTGACAGTAATAAATTTTCTCCTGAAAGAATTGCAGTTATTGCCATTTCCCAAACTTCTTTTCCATAATAAACGAATTCTGGTTTTACAATTCTTTCGTTTAAATTTGATATATCTTCACTTCTAAATTTTTCTACTTCTTTTAGAAGATTCTTATTTATATTTTGTTTTTTTAATTCTTCAAACATTTTTTCTCCTTAAAATTTTGCATAAGTAACTATACTATATTTCAATTAATCTGTATTTAAAATGATTGAAAATATTTTTAAATTTAAATTTAAAAAACCTAAAAAATTGATAAAATAGCCACTTACGGTAAAATGAAAAAATATTGATTAAAATGAAGGAGGTAATATGAATCAGTTAAAAAAATTTTTGAATAATTTAAAGTACTTGCTTCCAGCATTTGGGAAATACAAAAAATATTCTTTTATAGCTATTTTTTCAACTTTTTTTGAAACGGTTATGGAGGTATTAGTTCCAATTTTTATGGCGAAAGTTCTTGATGATGGAATTTTAAAACAGAATATGTCATTAACACTTACATACGGAATTATTATGGTAATAATTTCACTTCTTGCAATGGCATCGGGGTTAATGGCTACAAGATATACTGGAATATCATCTGTTGGATTTGGATATAACCTAAGAAATTTACAATATGCAAAAATTCAAACTTTTGGGTTTGAAGATATAGAAAAATTTTCAACTCCTTCTCTAATTACAAGAATGACAGGAGATATTCAACAAATTATAATGTCATGCTTTATGATTATGCGATTTTTAGTAAAATCTCCGATTATGATTATTGTAACAGTAATAATTACAATTAATGTAAATGCATCTCTTTCAATGGTATTTTTTGCTACAGCTCCAATTCTTGCTTTATATGTAATTTTTATAGCAATTAAAACAATTCCTGGATTTACAATGTTTAGAAGCCAGTTTGACAATATAAATTTAACTGTTGAAGAAAATTTGGCAAATATTAGACTTATAAAAAGTCTTGTACGTCAAAAAAAAGAAACAAATAAATTTAAAGAAGAAAGTAAGAAAATGTTTAATGTGGGAAATATTGTTTTTGGAAGACTTTCTTCTCTAAATGCTTTTTCTTCATTCGTACTTTTTTTAACAACAGTTTTAATTCTTCTTTTTGGTGGAAATGAAATAATAAAAGGAAGAATGGGCGTAGGAGAACTTACTGGATTTATAACCTACTCAATGATGCTTTTAATGAGTCTTATTATGATGAGCAATTTACTAGTTCAAATTATTGCTTCATCAGCATCAATTACAAGAGTTTCTGAAGTGCTTAAACACGAAACTAAGCTTAAAGATGATAAAGCAAGTGATGAAAACAAAGTAATAGATGGATCGGTTGATTTTGAAAATGTATTTTTCAAATATGAAGAAGATTCAAAAAATTATGCTTTATCAGGAGTTAACCTTCATATAAAATCTGGTGAAAAAATAGGGATACTAGGTGAAACAGGTTCATCAAAGTCAACACTTGTACAACTTATACCAAGACTTTATGATGTAAGCGAAGGAAAAATTAAAGTATCAGGAGTTGATGTAAGGGATTATAAATTTAAAAATCTAAGAGATAATGTCGCAGTAGTATTGCAAAAGAATGTGCTTTTTTCAGGAACAATAAAAGAAAATATGAGAATGGGAAATTTAAATGCAACTGAAGAAGAAATAATTAATGCATGTAAAATTGCACAAGCACACGATTTTATAATGGAAAGATCTGATGGATATAATTCTATTTTAGGTCAGGGAGGAAGTGGAGTTTCTGGAGGTCAAAAACAAAGGCTTTGTATTGCACGAGCTTTATTAAAAAAGCCTAAGATACTTATTTTAGATAACTCTACATCTGCAGTTGATACGGCAACAGATAAAAAAATAAGAGACGGACTTGAAAAATTTTCAAAAGATATGACAACTATAACAATATCTCAAAGAATAAATTCAATTATGAATTGTGATAGAATAATTATAATGGAAAATGGACGAATAGAAGATATTGGAGATCATGAATATCTAATGAAAAATAATGAAAACTATAAGAAATTATACGAGTTACAACAGAAAGGAGAAGACGATGAGTGATGTTAAAATTTCATCTAAAAAGACAAAACCTCAAAATATGTCAAGTTCTGTAAAAAGACTTCTTTCATATGTTTTTGAAAAAAAATTTGTTATGTTTATAGTAATAATCTCTCTTTTATTTTCTACAATAGGTCAGGTTGAAGGAATGAATAAAATTCAGCCAATTATAGATGATTATATTCTAAAATCAAATGTCAAAGGTCTTTTTGCTCAAGTAATTGAACTTTCAATTCTTTATGTATTTGTAACCTTGACAACATACCTTTATTCAAGGCTTATGGTTTATGTAAGTGAATATGTTACAAAAAAATTAAGAGATGAACTTTTCATTAAAATTCAAAAAATGCCTATAGAATTTTTTGATACCAACCAAAACGGTGATATAATGAGTCGTTTTACAAATGACGTTGATATTATAGATCAGGCACTAGCTGTATCAATAACTAATGTTTTAACTTCGATTTTAATGTTTGTTTCAACAATTGTAATGATGATTCATATTAATTGGAAGCTCTTTATATTAACATTCTTTTTCATATTTGCAATGCTTTTTTGGGCAAGAACAATTGTTTCAAGGTCAGCAGGATTTTTTGCAAGACAGCAAAAAAAATTAGGTGAACTTAATGCCTTTATAGAAGAAATGCTTGAAGGTCAAAAAGAAGTTAAAGTTTTTAACTATGAAAATGAGGCAATAAAAAGGTATGACCAAAAAAATTCAGAAGTTAGAAAAGCAGGAACTGCTGCAAATATAAATTCTGGAAAACTCGTACCTGTAATGATAAATTTATCAAATATAAATTTTGCATTAACATGTGTTTTAGGAGCCTTCTTTGCTATAAATGGAGCTTTAACTATAGGAGCATTATCAGTTTACCTTCAGTATTGTAAAAATATTCAAAGACCAATAAATATAATTTCGCAACAGTCAAATATGATTTTAATGGCTCTTTCAGGGGCTGAAAGAATTTTTGAAATATTAGATATGAAAGAAGAAGAAGATGAAGGAGTTATAAGACTTGTAAGATGTTCTGTAGATAATTTAGGAAATATTACAGAGAGTGAAATTCAAACAGGAAGATATGCACGGAAAATTCCTCAAGAAGACAAAAGAAGTTTTAAATTTAAAGAACTTAAAGGAAAAATTGTTTTTGACCATGTAAATTTCAGTTACAATAAAAAAGATAAAATACTAAAAGATGTATCTTTTTATGCAAAAGAAGGTCAGAAAGTTGCTTTTGTCGGCTCAACAGGGGCTGGGAAAACCACAATTACAAATCTTATTACAAGATTTTATGATGTAGATTCTGGAAATATTTATATTGATGATATAGATATAAAGGAAATAAGTAAACCTTCACTTAGAAAAGCATTTGCGATGGTTTTGCAAGATACATCGATGTTTACTGATACAATAGAAGAAAATATAAGATATGGAAGGCTTGATGCAAATTTTGATGAAATAAAAGTTTCTGCAAAAATGGCAAATGCAAATTCATTTATTGAAAGACTTCCAAATGGATATGAAACTGTAATAGAAGGCAATGGATCTAGCCTTTCACAAGGGCAAAATCAGTTAATATCAATAGCTAGGGCAGCAATTGCTGAACCGCCTATGTTGATTTTAGATGAGGCTACAAGCTCTATAGATTCATCAACAGAAATAAAAGTAACAGATGCAATGGATACAATAATGACTGGAAGAACATCTATTGTAATTGCTCACAGATTATCTACAATAAGAAACTCAGATGTAATAATGGTTATGGATCATGGAGAAATAATTGAAAGGGGCGATCATGAGTCTCTTATGAAAGAAAAAGGAACATATTATAAACTTTATACAGGAAAGCTTGAACTAGCTTAAAAGTTTATTTAAAAATAATTTTAAAAAACATTGTCTTTAGTGACAATGTTTTTTATTATAAAAATTTTATAATATTGATAGATTAAATGGAATAATAAAAATAAATATTAGATTTATATTTTTTAAGAAAAAGAATTTTACATCAAAAATAATAAGTATTAAATAAAAAATTAATTAATTTTAAAAAAAATTTTCAAAAAAATATTTAAAAAAGGTATATAAATTAATGATTAATGGCTAAAAATTGGGTATAAGAAGAATATAATAGAAAACGTTGACAAAAAAATATAAAGGTGATACTATATATTTTAGTAAGGATATTTTTATATAATTATATTTTTAAAAATATATCTACAAAACAAAAGACAAAATGGCTATTAAATTTAAGGAGGTTTAGTATGTCTCAAAGATATACCACAACAGAGGCTCAGGAAGCCTTTAGAAAAAAAGTAAGAGAATTTGCCGAAGAAAAGGTAAAACCATTTGCTTTTGCAAATGATCAGGAAGAAAATTTTCCAGATGATATTGTAAAAGAAATGGGAGAGTTAGGGTTAATGGGAATACCATTTCCTAAAGAGTATGGCGGTGCAGGTCTTGATAATCAGCATTATGCGATTGCAGTTGAAGAAATGTCAAGGGTTGATGCAAGTGTTGGAGTAATTTTATCAGCACATACATCATTAGGATCATGGCCAATTTTTAATTACGGAACTGAAGCACAAAAGAAAAAATATTTAGTTCCTTTAGCAAAAGGAGAAAAAATCGGAGCTTTTGGTCTTACAGAAGAGAATGCAGGTTCTGATGCTAGTGGAACAGAAACCACTGCCGTTTTAGATGGAGATCATTATATTTTAAATGGTAAAAAAATATTTATTACAAATGCCACAAAAGCTGACATATATGTAGTATTTGCAGTTACAACACCTGGAATTGGATCTCACGGAATTTCAGCATTCATAGTTGAAAGAGGATGGGAAGGATTTACATTCTCAGATCCATATGACAAACTTGGAATTAGAGCATCTGCAACAGCAGAACTTCATTTCAAAAATGTAATTGTTCCAAAAGAAAATTTACTTGGAAAAGAAGGACAAGGATTTAAAATAGCTCTTTCCACACTTGATGGAGGAAGAATTGGTATTGCTTCTCAAGCACTCGGAATTGGACAAGGAGCTTTTGAGTCTGCAGTAACATATGCAAAAGATAGAGAGCAGTTTGGAATTCCAATTGCACACTTACAAGTAAATACATTTAAGCTTGCAGATATGAAAACAAAGCTAAGACAAGCAAGACTTATGGTTTATTCTGCAGCTGAAATTAAAGATAATCACGGAAATTATAGTGTAGAAGCTGCAATGGCAAAACAAGTTGCATCTGATCTTGCTCATGAAATAGCAGATGAAGCTCTTCAAATGTATGGTGGTTCAGGATTCATTAAGGGTGTTGATGTTGAAAGATTTTATAGAGACATTAAAATCACACAAATTTATGAAGGAACTAACGAAATAATGAGAGTTGTAGTTGGAGGAAGCGTTGTTGGAAAAGCTCCTAAAACTACAGTTGCAAAAGCTAAAAAGAAAAATTCAATTACAGGAAATAGAAAGAAACAAATTTTCACCGAAGGTACTCTTAAAGATCAGGTAAAAGAACTTGTAGCAGCACTTAAAAAAGACGGATATGACTTTACAGTTGGAATAGATATTAATACGCCAATTTCTCAATCACAAAGAGTTGTTTCTGCGGGAAAAGGAATTGGAAGTAAAGAAAACATGAAACTTATTGAAAAACTTGCATATCAAGCAGGAGCATCAGTTGGTTCATCAAGACCTGTAGCTGAAACCTTAAAATATGTACCACTTGAAAGATATGTAGGAATGAGTGGACAGACATTCAACGGAAATTTATATATTGCAGTTGGTATTTCTGGTGCAGGACAACATTTAAAGGGAATAAAAAATGCATCAACTATAGTTGCAATCAACAATGATGAGTCAGCAGCAATATTTAAAAACTGTGATTATGGTATTGTTGGTGATGCACTTGAGGTTCTTCCACTATTAATTGAAGAACTCGACAATGGAGAAGAGAAGAAACCAGCGCCTCCTATGAAAAAAATCAAAACTTCAAAGCCAAGAAAACTTGCGCCTTCAAAAGAACATTATGTTTGCATAGGTTGTGGTTATGAATATGACCCAGAAGTTGGAGATGAAGAGAATGATATAGAAGCAGGTACTACATTTGATAAATTGCCTGACTCATGGATATGCCCAGACTGCGGTGAAGAAAAAGATCACTTCATTAAAGTTGAATACCCAGAAGATAGACAGTAATACTTAGGAGGATTTTATGTTTAACGTAAGAAAAATTACAGATGATTATTATTATATAGGTGGAAACGACCATAGACTTGCATTATTTGAAAATATATTTCCAATTCCAGATGGAGTTTCCTATAATTCATATCTTTTAAAAGATGAGAAAACAGTCGTTTTTGACACTGTTGATTGGAGCATTGCAAGAGAATTTTTGAACAATATAGAACAAGTTCTTGAAGGAAGAGATCTTGATTACTTGGTAATAAATCATATGGAGCCAGATCATGGTGCATCTATTGAACTTCTTTTAGATAAATATCCAAATTTAAAAGTTATATCAACCGAAAAATCTATAATGATAATGAGACAGTTTGGATTTAAAGTAGATGACAGGACAATACAGGTTGAAGAAGGCGATTCAATGAATTTTGGAAAGCATGATATAACATTTGTAACAGCACCTATGGTTCACTGGCCTGAAGTAATGATGAGTTATGATATACAAGATAAAATTCTTTTTGCCGCAGATGCTTTTGGTTCATTTAAAGCAAATGATGGAAGATTATTTAATGATGAAGTTGATTTTGATAGAGATTGGCTTGATGAGGCTAGAAGATATTATACAAATATTGTTGGAAAATATGGAACATTTGTCCAAGCGGTACTTAAAAAAGCTCAAACACTTGAAATCAATTATATTTGCCCACTTCATGGACTTGTTTGGAGAAATAATTTTGGTTATATAATCGATAAATACGACAAATGGTCAAGATATGAACCAGAAAAAGAAGGTGCACTTATAGTATATGCATCAATGTATGGAAATACAGAGTATGCAGCACAGGCAATAGCAACAAAATTGTGTGAAAGAGGACTTACTGATATTTCAGTAAGAGATGTTTCAAATACTGATGTTTCTACACTTATAGCCGAAACATTTAAATATAGTAATTTAATAATTGCATCTGTAACATATAATTTGCATGTTTATCCAAAAATGAAAGATTTTGTAAATGATATGAAGGCATTAAATGTTAGAAATAGAACAGTTTCTATTCTTGAGAATGGTTCATGGGCTCCAAAAGTAGCTGATAGACTCGAAGACTTTTTTGATAACGAAATGCAGTTAATGGATGTTAGACCTGAAACTGTAACAATCACATCTTCTTTAAATTATTCAAAAGAAGAAGAAATAGATTCTTTGGTTGATGGTGTATTTGATTCAATAAAAAGAACAAGAGAAGACAAAGAAAAGACTAGGCAACAGAAAAGTAAATAATATTAAAGGCTTTAAAGCCTTTAATATTACCCTAAGGAGGATTAAGTGGATTTTCAAAAAGATTATCAAAAAAAGTTAATTAATGCTGACGATGCTGCAAAATTGGTAAAAAGTGGGGATTTTATAGACTACGGTTGGTGTTCGGGACATCCTCAGGCATTTGATGAAGCGCTTTCAAAAAGAAAAGATGAACTTTTTGATGTAAATATTAGAGGCGGTGTTGCATTAAGTCTTCCTGAAGTTTTAGAAAAAGACCCTAATGGAGAACACTTTACTTGGAATATCTGGCATGCAACAGGATTTGAAAGAAAATATATAAATACAGGCTCTGCCTTTTATGCACCTATTAAATATTCTGAACTTCCTAGATATTACAGAGATAATATTAAACATATAAACTTAGCTGTATTTCAAGTTTCTCCAATGGATAAACATGGATTCTTTAACTTTGGCCCAAATGCATCACATCTAATGGCTGTATGCGATGTTGCAGATAAAATAATTGTAGAAGTTAATGAAAATATGCCAAGAGTTCTTGGGGGTTTTGAATCTGAAATCAACATATCTCAAGTTGATTATGTAATTGAAGGAAATAACCCTAAGATGAGAGAACTTGCATCTGGAACATATGGAAAAGAGGATGAAGAAGTAGCAAAACTTGTAGTTAATGAAATAGTTGATGGTTCTACACTACAAATTGGAATTGGCGGAATGCCTAATGCAATTGCCCACTATATAGCAGAAAGTGATTTAAAAGATTTAGGAATTCACACTGAAATGTATGTTGATAGTATGGTTGAGATTGCAAAAGCGGGAAAAATTACTGGAAAAAGAAAAAATCTTGACAGATATCGCCAAGTTTTTGCATTCGGTGCAGGAACACAGGAAATGTATGATTATATAGATGACAATCCTGAAATAATGAGTGCTCCAGTAGATTATACAAATGATGTAAAAGTAATTTCTCAACTAGATAATTTCATGAGTATCAATACTGCAGTTGAAGTTGATCTTTTTGGACAAATTTCAGCCGAAAGTACAGGTAAAAGGCATATTTCAGGTGCTGGAGGACAGCTTGATTTTGTAATAGGGGCGTATAGATCAAACGGAGGAAAGAGTTTTATTTGTTTAAAATCTTCTCATTTAGATAAAAAAACTGGAAAAAGAACTTCAAATATAACTCCTTCATTCAGAGAAGGAACAATAATAACAGATACAAGGGCAAATACACAGTATGTAGTTACTGAATATGGGCTTGTAAATCTAAAAGGAATGTCGACGTGGCAAAGAGCTGAAGCTTTAATATCAATAGCTCATCCTGATTTTAGAGAAGAACTTATAAAAGAAGCAGAAGAAATGAAAATTTGGAGAAAATCAAATAAAAGATAATTGAAAAAGGGCACTAGGATAATCGTGCCCTTTTTTGGAATAAAAAATAAAAAAAATTATTTGACAAAAATATAACAATGAAATAGAATACTTATAGTTAAATAATTAACAAATACAAAATAAAATGAAAATAATTTAAGACAAAAAAATATCGAACACGGAGGAAAAAATGAAAAAAGTAGTTATTGCATCAGCAGCCAGGACACCTGTAGGATCAAACGGAGGAGCTTTCAAAACTGTATCTGCAGTTGAACTTGGAACAATTGCAGCAAAAGAAGCTATTAAAAGAGCTGGTATTAAACCTGAAGATATTGATGAGACAATTTTAGGTTGCGTTCTTCAAAGTGGACTTGGACAAAATGTTGCAAGACAGATTTCAATAAATGCAGGAATTCCTGTAACATCACCTGCAATGACAATTAATATGGTTTGTGGTTCAGGATTAAGATCTGTAGAACTTGCAGCAGAAATGATTAAATGTTCTGATGCAGATGTAGTTCTTGTAGGAGGAACAGAATCAATGTCAAATGCACCATATGCTTTTAAAGAAGCAAGATGGGGTGCAAGAATGAATGACAAAACATTTGTTGACACAATGATTAAAGATGGTCTTTGGGATGCATTTAATGACTATCATATGGGAGTTACAGCTGAAAATGTTGCAAAAGAATTTAATATTACAAGAGAGATGCAAGATGAATTTTCAGCAAAAAGTCAGCAAAAAGCTTCAAAAGCAAGAGCTGAGGGAAGGTTTAAAGATGAAATAGTTCCTGTTGAAGTTAAAGGAAGAAAAGGTCAAGTCACAGTGGTTGAAGATGATGAATATATAAGAGATGGCGTTACAAAAGAGTCTCTTGCAAGACTTAGACCTTCATTTATTAAAGATGGTACAGTTACAGCTGGAAATGCATCAGGAATAAATGATGGAGCAGCTTGTCTAGTTATAATGAGTGAAGACAAAGCTAAAGAGCTTGGCGTAAAACCTCTTGCAACAATAGTTGAATATGCATCTGGCGGAATTGATCCTAGAATAATGGGACTTGGACCAATAAGTGCAACAAGAAAAGCTTTGAAAAAAGCAAATTGGGAAGTTTCAGATCTTGAACTTGCAGAAGTTAATGAAGCTTTTGCTTCTCAATCTATAGAAGTTGTAAAAGAGCTTGGACTTGATGAAGAAAAAACTAATGTAAATGGTGGAGCTATTGCAATTGGTCACCCTGTTGGAGCAAGTGGTGCTAGAATTTTAACAACACTTTTATATGAAATGGAAAAAAGAGATGTTAAAAAAGGTCTTGCCACACTTTGTATTGGTGGAGGAATGGGAACTGCCGTATTAGTTGAAAGATAATTTTATAAAAATTTCTTTTACAAGTCTTATTATAAGGAGAGAATAATGGATTTTAATTTAAGCCCTGAGCATGAAATGCTTAGAAAATTGTATAGAGAATTTGCAGAAAATGAAGTTGAACCAATAGCTCAAGAGATAGACGAAGAAGAAAGAGCGCCTCTTGAGACAATAGAAAAAATGAAAAAAGCTGGATTTTTTGGAATACCATATTCTAAAGAATACGGTGGAGAAGGCGGAGACTATTTAGGATATATATTAGCAGTTGAAGAATTGTCAAAAAAATGTGCTACAACAGGTGTAATCTTATCAGCACATACATCACTTGGCTCATGGCCAATAGAAGCATATGGAACTGAAGAACAAAAGCAAAAATATTTAGTTCCTCTTGCAAGTGGTAAAAAATTAGGTGCATTTGGACTTACAGAACCAAATGCTGGAACAGATGCATCAATGCAACAAACTACTGCAACATTAGATGAGTCAGGAGAATACTATATACTTAATGGTTCAAAAATATTCATCACAAATGCAGGAATTGCAGATAGCTATATTATTTTTGCTATGACAGATAAATCTCAAGGAAATAGAGGAATCTCTGCATTTATAGTTGAAAAAGATTTTGAAGGATTTTCAATTGGGATTCCTGAAAAAAAATTGGGAATCAGAGGAAGTAAAACTTGTGAGTTAATTTTTGAAAATTGTAAAGTTCCAAAAGAAAATTTACTCGGAAAAGAAGGAAGAGGTTTTAAAATAGCTGTATCCACGCTTGATGGTGGAAGAATTGGAATTGCAGCTCAGGCATTAGGAATAGCTGAAGGTGCTTTAGAGAAAACAATTGAATATGTTAAAGAAAGAAAACAGTTCAACAGACCAATAGCAAAATTCCAAAATACTCAATTTGTACTTGCAGATCTTAAAAATAGAGTAAATGCAGCTCAACTTTTAGTATATAAAGCTGCTATGGACAAACAAGAAGGAAGAGCCTACAATGTATCGGCTGCAAATGCAAAACTTTTTGCTGCAGAAACTGCAATGTATGTTACTACGAAATGTGTTCAACTTTATGGTGGATATGGATATATGAGAGATTATCCAGTTGAAAGAATGTTTAGAGATGCAAAAATTACCGAAATATATGAAGGTACAAGTGAAGTAATGAAAATGGTAATTTCCGGGGACTTATTAAGTTAGGAGTTAATAATGAATATAGTAGTTTTAGTTAAACAGGTTCCAAATACAAATGAGGTTAAATTAGATCCTAAAACAGGCACAATGATAAGAGATGGTGTTGAAAGTATTGTAAATCCAGACGATAAAGCAGGACTTGAAGAAGCTTTAAAGATAAAAGATAAAATAAATGCACATGTAACAGTTGTTTCAATGGGGCCAAATCAGGCAAAAGAAGCACTTAGAGAATGTTATGCAATGGGTGCTGACGAATGTATTTTACTTACAGATAGAAAATTTGGAGGAGCTGACACATGGGCTACTTCTCAAGCATTAGCAGCATGCCTTAGAGAACTTGATTATGATTTAATAATTGCAGGAAGACAGGCAATAGATGGTGATACAGCTCAAGTAGGTCCAGAAACTGCAGAACATTTGGGAATTCCGTCAATATCATATGTTGAAGAAATTGTTGATTATACTGATAAAGATATAACTGTAAAACGTCAGTTTGAAGATAGATATCATTTATTAAAGGCTAAATTCCCTTGTCTAATTACAACTTTAGGAGAAATGAACTCACCAAGATATATGAAAGTTTCAAGAGTTTATGAATCATATAAAAATGATGTAATAAGAATAATGACAGCCGACGATGTAAAAGCTGATCCTGAAAATCTTGGACTTTTGGGTTCACCAACAAGAGTTAGAAAGAGTTTCACAAAAGGTGCAAAAACAGCTGGAAAGTTATTTGATGTTACAGCCGAAGAGGGTGCAGAGATAATTATAAATAAATTATCGGAAGACTTTATAATTTAGAGGTGAAAAATGGTTAAATTAAATAAAAATACAACAGATTATAAAGGAGTTTGCGTTGTAACAGAACAAAGAGATGGCAAACTTCAAGGAGTTTCTCTTGAACTTTTAGGAAAAGGAAAAGAACTTGCAAGAGATTTATCGTGCGAGCTTACTGCAATTTTAGTAGGATATGAAGTAAAAGAACTTGCAAATGAGCTTGCAAGCTATGGTGCAGACAAAGTAATACTTGTTGAAGATGAAAAGTTGAAAGACTATTTGACAGAACCATACACAGTTGCAACTTTTGAAGCGATAAAATCTATTAAACCTGAAATTGTTCTTTTTGGTGCTACATCAATAGGAAGAGTACTTGCACCAAGAGTTGCATCAAGAATTGGAGCAGGACTTACTGCAGATTGTACAAAACTTGAAATTGATAAAGAAAATCATCTTTTACTCATGACAAGACCTGCATTTGGTGGTAACTTGATGGCTACGATTACATCAGAAGAGGTTAGACCACAAATGTCTACTGTTAGACCTGGTGTTATGAGAAAATCAGAACCTGATTTAAGTAGAAAAGCTGAAATTATTAATCTTGATGTTAATTTCACAGAAGAAGATTTTTCAGTAGAGCTTTTGGAATCAAAAGTTGATACAAAGAAAAAAATAAATATTGAAGATGCAGAAATACTTGTTTCAGTTGGAAGAGGAATTGGTTCAAAAGAAAATATAGAAGAAGCTTATGAACTTGCAGAAGTACTTGGAGCTACAGTTTCAGGTTCAAGAGCAGTTGTAGATTCAGGATGGCTTGATAAAGATCGTCAAGTTGGTCAAACAGGAAAAACTGTAAGACCAAACTTATATATAGCACTTGGAATTTCAGGAGCAATTCAACATTTAGCTGGAATGGAAGAAAGCGACCTTATTATTGCAGTAAATAAAAATCATGATGCTCCAATATTTGAAGTTGCAGATATTGGAATAGTTGGAGATGTTCATAAAGTAATTCCTCAACTTATTAAGCTTATAAAAGAAAAGAAAGCAAAGAAAGCGTAAAAAAATGGAAAATATTTTATTTGACAAAAAAGATCATATAGCAACTATTACAATAAATAGACCTAAAGCACTAAATGCACTTAATACAAATACTTTAGATGAACTTGATAGTTTACTTGATGAAATTGAAAATGATGAAGACATTTACGTTTTAATTATAACTGGAGAGGGAAGAAGCTTTATTGCTGGTGCTGATATAGCTGAAATGGTTAATAAAACCAAAGAAGAAGCAGAAATTTACGGAATAAAAGGTAATGATGTATTTAGAAAAATTGAAAAACTTCATTGCCCAGTAATAGCTAAAGTAAATGGATTTGCTCTTGGCGGAGGATGTGAACTCGCCTGTGCCTGTGATATAAGAATTGCAAGTGAAAAAGCACTTTTTGGGCAACCTGAAGTTGGTCTTGGAATAACACCAGGCTTTGGTGGAACACAAAGACTTCAGAGACTAATAGGACTTGGAAAAGCTAAAGAAATGATATATTGTGCAAGAAATATTAAGGCTGATGAAGCTTTAAGAATTGGGCTTGTTAATTCAGTTTATAAGCTTGAAGAGCTTGACGAAGAAGTTAATAAATTAGCAAAAATAATTGCTTCAAACGCACCAAAAGCTGTTTCTTTCTCTAAAAAAGCAATAGATTCTGGAAGAGAAAAAGATATTGAAGATGCTGTTAAATACGAAGAAAAATATTTTGCAGAGTGTTTTACAACATCAGATCAGAAAAATGGAATGAAGGCATTTTTGAATAAAGAAAAATTTGAATTTGAAAATAAATAGGAGATGAAAATGAAATTAGGAGTAGTTGGATCAGGAACAATGGGTTCTGGCATTGCACAAGTTGCAGCAGGCAAATTTGAAGTAGTAGTATGTGATATTGCTGATGAATTTTTAGAAAAAGCAAAATCAAATATAGAAAGAGCACTTTCAAAATCAGTTTCAAAGGGAAAAATTTCTGAGGAAGTAAAAAATGAAACACTTGCTAGAATTCATTTCACAACAGATTATAGTGATTTTTCAGATTGTGATGTAGTTGTTGAAGCAGCAAGTGAAAACCCAAAAATAAAAAAATCAATTTTTAAAGAACTTGATGAAAAAGTAAAAGAAGATGCAATACTTGCATCAAATACATCTTCACTTTCAATAACAGATATAGCATCTGTTACACAAAGACCTGAAAAAGTCATTGGTATGCATTTCTTTAACCCTGTTTTTGCAATGAAACTAGTTGAGGTTATAAAGGGTAAAAAAACAAGCCAAGAAACTTTTGATAAGATTTTTGAACTTTCAAAAGAATTAGGTAAAGACCCCGTAGAAGTAGAAGAAGCTCCAGGATTTGTAGTTAATAGAGTTTTAATTCCAATGATTAATGAAGCAATTGGAATTTATGCTGATGGTGTTGCAAATGTTGAAGACATAGATAAAGCAATGAAATTAGGAGCAAATCATCCTATGGGTCCATTAGAACTTGGAGATTTAATTGGACTTGATGTTGTACTTGCAATAATGGATGTATTATATACAGAATATGGAGATCCTAAATATAGAGCTCACGTACTTTTAAAGAAAATGGTAAGAGCAGGACAACTTGGTAGAAAAACTGGTAAAGGATTTTACGATTATAATAAATAATATAATTAAATATAAAAAGTCTCCCGTAAATTTATGGGAGACTTTTTAAAATTTATTCATTTATTTATTAATGTTTTAAGTTTTTCATGAATTTTTCTATAATATATTTCAAGAATTACAAAAGTTATAACTCCCCGAATTATTTCCTTTAAAGTTCTTGATGCAGATAGAACAATGAAACTTGTACCATACATCATACTTAACCACAGGCTATTTAAAATCATATGAACGAAAAAGCATTCAATTATAGTTGAAATAAGAATCAAAATATTGCTTTTTAAATTTAAATACTTAAATATAATTCCAGGAATAAGACCAGAAAAAATTGAAGATAAAGTAAAACCAAGAAAAAATGCACCTTGAGGATTAATCATTACTCCGACAAAATCAGCAACAAGACCTGTAAGAGCACCTATTGCAGGGCCAAATAAAATTCCTGAAATCATTAATGGAATTTCTCCTATACCTATTCGTAAACTTTCACTAAGCATGATTGAAAAAAATCTTGTAAGAACAACAGAAATTGCCGCAAGAAAAGCAGCATAAACTAAATTTTTTAAATTAAATTTATTAGTCATAATACCTCCTTTTTTCAAAGAAAGATAAACAGTGGATGCAATAAAGAATCGTAGTCTATAAACTTTCGTTTAAGAACAACATCCCATTTCTTAACACTTAACGCTCTTTATCTACTCTGACTAATTTATTGTATTATTTATAATAAAAATTTCAAATTTTAAAAAAATGAAAATTAATCATTTAAATATTTTAGTAAGTATAAAGTTTTGTAAAATGAAATAGTTTCATTCATAAAGTATAATCAAAACATGGATATTATAAAGATTATTTCCGAAAGAATAGGAAAAGAGGAAAAGTACATAAAAAATGCCATTGATCTTCTAGATGATGGTGATACTGTAGCATTTATTTCAAGATATAGAAAAGAAAAAACAGACTCAATGAGTGATGTTGAAATAAGAAATTTACAGAAAGAACTTACATCTCTTAGAAATTTAGAAAAACGACAGAAAGAAGTAATAACTTCTATTGAAAAACAGTCAAAACTTACAGAAGAGTTAAAAGAAAAAATATTAAATTCAACATCAATTACTGAAGTTGAAGATCTTTATAAGCCGTATAAAAAAAGAAAAGAGACAAGGGCTGATAAAGCAAGAAATTTCGGTTTGGAAGAACTTAATAGTTTTATTCTAAATGAAGATCCATTTTTTAAAGATGTATTGATAAAAGCTAAAGAATTCTTAAATGATGATTTAAAAACTGAAGAAGAAATCATAAATATGTCAAGGGATATACTAGCAGAAGATATTTCAAATGATATTGAAGTAAAAAATATTATCAGACTTGATGGATTTAAAAGAGGAATTCTGTCAGTTACAAAAAAAGATGATGAAAATAAAAAGTATGAAAATTACTACGATTTAACTTCAAAAATAAGAAATTTAAAATCCTTTCAAATACTAGCCATTTTCAGAGGAGAATCTGAAGGAGCCTTAAATGTTAAATTCAACTTTTCAGATGAATACAATTTAGGAGAAATAAAATCAAAATATAAAAAATATGATAATTATGCAAAAGACTATGTCAATGCAGCAGTTGAGGATTCATACAAGAGACTTTTGATAAATAGCATTGAAAATGAAATTAGAAATTCATTTATACAAAAAGCTCAAGATGAATCGATAGTTGTTTTTGCAAAAAATCTTAAACCTTATTTACTTCAAAGGCCAATAAAAAATAAAAGAATAATTGGGCTAGATCCAGGATATAGGACAGGATGTAAAGTTGCAGTTATTGATGAAAATGGAAAATATTTGGATAAAGCTGTAATTTATCCTGCAAAACCAAAAGAAGATATTGAAGGATCAATAGAAATTTTGAATAATCTGATAAAAAAATATTCAGTTGATGTAATTGCACTTGGAAATGGAACTGCCAGTCGTGAGACAGAACTTATGGTTGATGAACTTATAAAAAGAAATGACAAAAATTTAAGTTATGCAATTGTAAATGAAGCTGGAGCAAGCATTTATTCTGCAAGTAAAATAGGCCAAGAGGAATTTCCAGATTTAGATGTTACAATAAGAGGTGCGATTTCAATGGCAAGAAGACTGCAAGATCCTATGGCAGAGCTTGTAAAAATTGAACCTCAACATTTGGGAATTGGTCAATATCAACATGATATAGATAAGAAAAAGCTTAATGAAGAACTTAGAAAAGTTGTTGAAGATAGCGTAAATGAAGTAGGAGTTACAATAAATAATGCATCATATGTCCTATTAAGCTATGTTTCAGGATTATCATTACCTCTTGCAAAAAGAATTGAAGAAGCACAGAAAGATGGAAAATTAAAAAGAAGAGAAGATCTTAAAAATATAAAAGGTCTTGGTCAAAAAACATATGACATGGCAGCAGGATTTATAAGATTTCCAGATTCTGATAATTTCTTAGACAATACAGCAGTTCATCCTGAAAGTTATGATATAGCTTTAAAAATTAAAGATGAAAATCTTGAAAAAATAGATTATGAAAAAATAAGTGAAAAGTTAAATATTGGGATTCCAACATTAAAAGATATAGTAAATGAACTTAAAAAACCTGGTAGAGATCCAAGAGAAGAAGCTCTTGATGTAATTACAAAAAAAGAAGTAATGACAGTTGATGATTTAAAAGAAGGAATGTGGGTAAAAGGTGTTGTTAGAAATGTAGTTGATTTTGGAATATTTGTAGACATAGGAGTTCACATAGATGGTCTTGTTCATATATCACAAATAAGCGATAAATATGTAAAAAACCCATCTGATGTTGTAAAGGTTTCAGATATTATAGATGTAAAAATACTGGAGATAGATAAAGAAAAAGAGAGAATAGCTCTTTCTATGAAGTAGAGGAAAAAATGTTTGACTTTTTTAAAAAAGAAAAAGACGATATAAACATATTGCAAATAAACAATCCACTTAATGGAGAAATAATAAAAATAGAAGATGTACCCGATCCGGTTTTTTCTCAGAAAATGATTGGAGAAGGATTTGCAGTAAAGCCAATTGATGGAAAGGTTCATTCACCAGTTGATGGAGAGATAGTTTTACTTCCAGAAGGTCTTCATGCTGTTGCAATAAAAACAGTAGAAGGAATAGAAATTCTTATTCATATAGGAATGGATACATTTAAATTAAAAGGTGATGGTTTTATATCATATGTAAAGCTTACAGATAGAGTTAAAAAGGGAGATATAATTTTAGAATTTGATATAGATCTTATTAATGAAAAAATAGAAAAAAAAGAAATTCCAACACTTATTACTCCAGTTGTAATAACTAATCCAGATAGACTTGACAAAATAAAAATAAATTATAATGCAAAGCAAGATGAAAAAGCTTTAGAAGCTGAAATAATGTATTAATTAGGAGAAATAATGAAATTATCAAATTATTATATGCCTACACTAAGAGATGATCCAGCTGATGGAGATACAGTATCAAATAAATTATTACAAAGAGGTGCTTTTATCAGAAAAACAGCATCAGGAATATATTCTTTTTTGCCACTAGGACAGAGAGTTATAAATAAAATTGAAAATATAGTAAGAAAATCTATGGAAAAATATGATTCAATAGAAATATCCACATCTGTTTTACAACCTAAAGAAATATGGGAAATGAGTGGAAGATGGGAAACTTTTGGCCCTGAAATGTTTAAACTTAAAGATAGGCATGGAAGAGATTTCTGTTTAGGACCAACTGCTGAAGAGTATTTTACATATCTTATAAAAGATGAACTTACAAGTTATAAACAACTTCCACTTAATTTATATCAAATAGTTTCCAAATTTAGAGATGAAAAAAGACCAAGATTTGGTATTAATAGATCAAGAGATTTTATAATGAAAGATGCATACTCTTTTGATGAGGATCAAAAAGGTCTTGAGAAATCATATAAAAAAATGTGGGATGCTTATGTAGAAGCATTTGATGAAATGGGGCTTATATATAAAATAGTTGAAGGAGACAGTGGGACTATGGGTGGAAGAGTTTCACATGAATTTATCGCACTTTCAGAGTCTGGGGAGGGAATAATTCTTTTTACAGAAGATTCAAAATATGCAGCTACAGAAGAAAAAGCATCATTTTTAGGAAATTATGAAAAAGAAGGTAAAGATAAAGAAATAGAACTTGTAGAAACTCCAAACAAAAGCACAATTGAAGATGTTTCAAAATATTTAAATGTAGATTCTAAACATTGTGCCAAAGTAGTTGATTTAAAAGTAAATGGAGAAATTATAATAGTAGTAATCCCTGGAGATAGAACTTTAAATATTTCAAAACTTATAAACTATTTAAATATTTCAGAATATGAACTTGAAATGGCAGATGAAGAAGACATAAAAAGTATAGGCTCTTTTCCAGGATTTACAGGACCTAAAGGTTTAAAAGATAATGCAAGAATAATTATTGACAAGTCAATTACACAGATGAATAATTTGGTAATTGGTTCAAATCAAAAAGATAAGCATTTTATAAATGCAAATTATAAAAGAGATTTTGATGGAGAGATTGTAGAAGATGTTTTAACCGCAAAAGAAGGAGACCTTTCAAGTGATGGAAAAGGAATATTAAAGTCGAAGAGAGGAATAGAAGTAGGAAATATATTTCAACTTGGAACAAAATACTCTGATACAATAGGTGCGTATTTTTTAGATAAAGATGGAAAACAAAAACCTTTTGTAATGGGTTCATATGGAATAGGTATTTCAAGGTCTGTATCTGCAATTGTAGAGCAAAATTTTGATGAAAAAGGGATAATTTGGCCAATATCAGTTGCACCATTTGAATGTCTTATTACAATTGTTAATGTCAAAAAAGAAGAACAATATAATTTAGGATTTGAAATTTATGATAAATTAAAATCACTGGGAGTTGATGTTGCAATAGATGACAGAAACGAAAGAGCAGGGGTTAAATTTAATGATAGGGATTTAATAGGAATTCCTTATAGAATAACTGTTGGAAAAGATGCAGGAGAAGATATTGTAGAATTTTCAAATAGAGAAGATCTTGTAAATATAAAAATGAACTCAAAAGATGCAATTAACAAAGTGAAAAATATAATAAAAAAATAAAATTTTAAAATTTATATATTTGTAATGGTAATTAAATTAAATAATTAATATAATAAAAGTATAAAAAACAAGGAGGAAAAAATGCTTGTAAATGCTTCAGAATTTTTAAAAAAAGCATATGAAGGGAAATATGCTGTAGGTCAGTTTAATATTAACAATTTAGAATGGACAAAAGCAATACTTGAGGTTGCAGAAGAAAAAAAATCAGCTGTGATTTTAGGTGTTTCAGAAGGAGCCATGAAATATATGGGAGGATTTGATGTAGTTGTAGGAATGGTTAGAGGGCTTGATAAAGATCTAAAAATAACAGTTCCTGTTGCACTACATTTAGATCATGGAACATATCAGGGTGCAAAAGATGCTATAGAAGCTGGATTTACATCGATAATGTTTGACGGTTCAAGTCTTCCAATTGAAGAAAATATCGAAAAAACTAAAGAAATAGTTGCTCTTGCTCATTCAAAAGGAATTTCAGTAGAAGCTGAAGTAGGCGGAATTGGCGGAGAAGAAGACGGCGTTGTTGGAGAAGGAGAACTTGCAGATCCTAAAGAAGCAAAACAAGTTGTAGATTTATCTGTTGACTTTTTAGCAGCAGGAATTGGAAACATTCATGGAGTATATCCTGAAAATTGGAAAGGATTAAATTTTGATAGACTTTCGCAAATAAGAGAGGCAATTGGGGATGTTCCTATGGTTCTTCACGGAGGAACTGGAATTCCAGAAGAACAGATAAAAAAGGCAATTGAAAGAGGAGTTTCAAAAATAAATATAAATACAGAATGCCAAATTGTATTTACATCTGCAACAAGAGAATATTTCGAAAATGGAAAAGATAAAGAAAAGAAGGGATTTGATCCAAGAAAAGTTTTGAAACCAGGATATGAAGCAATAAAAGATAAAGTTAGAGAAAAAATCGACTTCTTTGGAAGTGAAAATAGTGCAAACTAATTTAATTTTAAATATAACCTGGCTTGTTTTATAGCCTGGTTATATTTAAATACTAATTAATAGAAAATAACGAAAATTAAATTTTTAATAGTTAAACAGAAATTTTTTATAAGCTACATTAATGTTAAGTATATTAACAACTATATTTTTAATTCAAAAAATTTTACTCATCAAAAAATATTTTAAAAATTCTTATTTCCAGGAGAAAAAATGTATAATCAAAATAATTTAGATTCAATGAAATTGGCAGATTTAAGAGAAATAGCCAAAAATTTAGATATAAAATCTATAACAAAATATAAAAAAGAAGAGTTAATCAGTTTAATAATAGAAAAAGAAAACGAAAATAAAAATATTGAAGAAAATGAAACTTTAATTTTTAATAACGAAGAAACAGAAAATGAAGATGAAAATTTTGATTTAGGAGAAAAATTTGATGCAAAAGGTCTATTACAAGTTCTGCCAGATGGATTTGGATTTTTACGAGCACAAATGTATGAAGCAAGTGCTGATGATATTTATGTTTCTCCTACACAGATAAGACGTTTCAAGTTAAAAACTGGAGATTACATACAGGGAATTGCAAGATATAAAAAAGAAAAAGATAAATTTTCACCTTTAATATATGTTTCAAGTGTAAATGAAATGAAGCCAACAGATGCATATAACAGAGAAAATTTTGAAGAGCTTACACCAATTTATCCAAATAGAAGAATATTTTTAGAAGAAGATAGTACAAATTTTGCATCAAGAATAATGGACTTGGTTTCACCTATTGGATATGGGCAGAGAGGACTTATAGTTTCTCCACCAAAAGCAGGGAAAACAACTCTTTTAAAAGCAATAGAACATTCTGTTGAAAAAAACCATGATGATATAAAAGTAATAGTTTTATTGATTGATGAAAGACCCGAAGAAGTTACAGATATAAAAAGATTTGTAAATCAATACAGAGACCCCAACAATGATTTTATGAAAACAGAAGTAGTTGCATCAACATTTGATGAATTGCCACAAAATCACATAAATATTTCTGAGTTTGTACTTGAAAGGGCAAAAAGATATGTCGAACATGGAAAAAATGTTCTGATTTTACTAGATTCTATTACAAGACTTTCAAGGGCATATAATATAATGACACCTGCAAGTGGAAAAACATTATCAGGCGGACTTGATCCAATTGCACTTGTTGGTCCTAAAAAATTTTTTGGAGCCGCAAGAAATATTGAAAATGGAGGAAGTTTAACTATAATTGCTACAACTCTTGTAGATACTGGGTCTCGTATGGATGATATGATTTATGAAGAATTTAAGGGTACAGGGAATATGGAAATATTTTTAGATAGAAAATTATCCGAAATGAGAATATTCCCAAGTATTAATATAAAAAAATCTGGAACTAGAAGAGACGATTTGCTCCAAAGTAAAGATGAAATTGACTGCATGTTTAAAATTAGAAAAAGTAACGATGATGAACTTTCAATAAATATGGATTTTATAAAATTTATTGAAAGAACTAAAAGTAATAATCAATTTTTAAAATTAATTAATAATCAAGTTAAATTAAATAAATAAAAAAATTAATATATTTGTAATTCTTTTTGCATTTATTTAAAATATTGAATTGGTATAATTAAAATAGAAAGGTTATTATGAAGAAAATAAAGTTATCTACCATATTAAATATTTTAACAGCAATAATATTATTAATAATAGTTTTTTTAACAATAGTTTTAGCTAGAAAAGGACTTTTTAATTCTGTTGAAAGCATACAGACATTTATGAAAAAATTTGGTTGGTGGGCTTGGCTTACATTTATTATATTTCAAATCATTCAAGTTGTAATTCCAATAATTCCAGGGGGACTTTCTCTTTTAGCAGGTGTTTTACTTTTTGGACCTGTAATGGGATTTGTATATAATTATATTGGAATAGTTCTGGGTTCTGTATGTGCATTTATTATTTCAAGGATTTATGGAAGAGGTTTCATGATCAAAATTTTTGGAATTGAAAAATATATGAATTATAATCATTGGCTTAAAAATAAACATTTTTCAAAATTTTTTGCACTAGCAATATTTTTTCCAGTTGCACCAGATGATTTTTTATGCTATCTTGCAGGTCTTTCAACAATGAGATTTAGAGAATATATATGTATAATCCTTTTAGGAAAGCCAATGTCAATTTTACTGTATTCTTTAGGGCTTGCGTATGGATTTGATTTTATTACAAAATATATTTAATTGAAAAAAATATTTTGATATGGTATAATAAATCATGCTTATTGGAAGAGAAGTAAAAAGGAGATAATAGATGAAACAAGGAATTCATCCGGAGTATCATGAAGCAACTGTAACATGTTCAACTTGTGGAACTACTTTTACAGTCGGATCTACAAAACCGGAAATAAAAGTTGAAATTTGTTCAAATTGTCATCCGTTCTATACAGGAAAACAAAGAAGTGCCGAACGTGGTGGAAATATTGAAAAATTCAATAAAAAATATGGAAGAAAAAGTAACTAAGCCGGGAAAATATTCCGGCTTTATTTTTGTGATTTTATGAAAGTAAAAGATCTTTTAAAAATAAATAAAGAAGTAAGTTTAATCTCTTTAAGCTACCTTACAAATAAAAGCAAAATCTATTATCTTTTAAATCAAAATGAAGAAATAGAAGAAAAAATTTCAAATAAAATTTTAGAAATAATTGAAAAGGAAAAAAATGGAATTCCACTTCAGTATGCAATAGGAAAACGGAACTTTTACGGAATTGATTTTTTTGTTGATAATAGAGCATTAATTCCAAGATATGAAACTGAAATAATGGTTGAAAAAATAATAAATTCAGATTGGAATAAAGAAAAAATTTTAGATATTGGAACAGGTAGCGGTGTTATAGCTTTAACACTTTCTTATTTTCTAAAAAATTCATCTATATTAGCTTGTGATATATCGGAAGATGCTTTAAATTTAGCAAAAAAAAATAAAGATAATTTAAAGATAAAAAATGTAAAATTTATTAAAAGTGATATATACGAAAATATTAAAGGAAAATTTAATATAATTGTTTCAAATCCTCCATACATTGATAAAGAAGATATGAAAAAACTTGATAGAAAATTAGCTTATGAACCTCAAAATGCACTTTATGGAGGAGAAGATGGACTTTACTTTTATAGAAACATAATAAAAAATTCAATTTATTATTTAGCCCAAAGAGGTATCATAATACTTGAAATAGGCTATAATCAAAGAAAAAGAGTAGAAGAACTTTTAAAAGATAGCAATTTTAAAAATATAAATTGTATAAAAGATTATAATAATTTTGATAGAATAATATATGCTAATTTGTAAGGAGGATTCATGTACGAAAACTTACAATCAACAGAAGATAAATATTTAGAACTTGAAAAAAAACTTTCTGACCCTGAAGTTTTAAGCGATAATAATTTATTTATAAAGATAAGTAAAGAATATAATTCTTTGAAACCAATAGTTGAAAAATATAGACAAATTAAATTATCAGATAAAGTAATTGTAGAAGATAAAGAACTTCTTAAAGAGGAAAAAGATGATGATTTAATTGAAATGTTAAAACTAGAAATAGAAGATAATAAAAATAAATTAGAAAAATACGAAGAAGAAATGAAAATACTTCTTTTGCCGAAAGATCCAAATGACGAAAAAAATGTTTTTGTTGAAATAAGAGCAGGAGCAGGAGGAGATGAAGCAGGGCTTTTTGCAGGAGATCTTTATAGAATGTATCATATGTATGCTGACAAAGAAGGATTTTCAACAGAAGATGTTCAAATGCATGAACAGGGAATAGGTGGAATTAAAGAAGCAGTATTTATGGTTAAGGGACAAGGTGTTTATTCAAAACTTAAATATGAATCAGGAGTTCATAGAGTACAGAGAGTTCCTGAAACAGAATCAGGTGGAAGAATTCATACATCGACTGCAACTGTTGCTGTATTACCTGAAGTAGATGATGTTGAAGTTAATCTTGACCCTAAAGATATAAGAGTTGATGTTTTCAGATCAAGTGGAAATGGTGGTCAAAGTGTAAACACTACAGATTCAGCCGTAAGACTTACTCATATTCCTACAGGAATAGTAGTTTCAATGCAGGACGAAAAATCTCAAATAAAAAATAAAGATAAAGCAATGAGAATTTTGAAAGCCAGAATATATGAAATAGAAGAGCAGAAAAGACTAAAAGAAATTTCTGATGATAGAAAAAGTCAAATAGGTACAGGCGATAGATCTGAAAGAATAAGAACATATAATTACCCTCAAGGAAGGATTACAGATCATAGAATAAATAAATCCATATACAATCTTACAGAGTTTATGAATGGAGATATTAACGAAATGATAGAAAGCTTGATTTTAGAAGATCAACAAAAAAAACTTGAAAAAATAGGAGAACAATAGTGTTTAATTTTATCGCAAGTCATTTTGTGAAAAATTATAAAGATTATGAAGATCCCGACGTGAGAAAAAACTTAATTTCCATGTCGGGTATTTTCACAATGGCTATTAATATTCTATTATTTTTAATTAAAATAATTATAGGAGTATTTTCAAACTCAGTTTCTGTAATTTCAGATGCATTTAATAACTTATCTGATGTAATGTCAAATTTAATAGCAATAATAGGTTCGATTTTATCAGGAAGACCTGCAGATTATGAGCATCCATTTGGCCATGGAAGATATGAAACAATTTCAAGTTTTATAATAAGTTTAATCATTATGTTTTTAGGATTTGAAATGATAAAAACATCAATTTTAAATATGATTAAAGGAGAAATTTCAGAAATATCAAATATTGCAATTTTGATACTTATATTTTCACTTTTATTTAAAATATATATTTATAGATTAAACGAAAAACTTTATAATAAATTAAAATCAACAATAAATGAAGCGGTTGCTATTGATGCCAGAAATGATCTTTTTGCAACAATATCGATAATTTTTGCGATTATTATGCAAAAATTTATAAATTTTAATTTTGATGCTTTAATGGGAATATTGGTATCTTTTATAGTTTTCAAAGGAGGAGTTGAACTTTTTCTAGAAACTTTGAATACTCTTCTTGGCAAAAGGGTTGATGATTCTGTAATAGAAGAAATATCCGAAATAATATTGAAGGGGGATTATGTAAAGGGTTTTCATGACCTTCAAATTCACAGTTATGGTCATGGAGTAATGATAGGCTCTGTAGACGTAGAAATTGCAGGAGATATAACAGTAGAAATAGGACATAGATCTGTAAATAATATTGAAAAAGAAATTAAAAATAAAACTGGTGTAAAACTTACAATTCATATGGATCCGACATATAATATAAATAAAGTTGAAAAAACTTTTTGAGGGAATAGGCTAATTATGATAACTGAAATTTATAAAATTGATAGAGATAAGATTGATAAAGATAAAATAAATAAAGCATCAAAATTTATAAAAAAAGGAGAGCTTGTGGCTTTCCCTACAGAAACGGTTTATGGCTTAGGAGCAAATGGTCTTGATGAAAAAGCATGTAAAAAAATATTTGAAGCTAAAAAAAGACCTGCAGATAACCCTTTAATATTACATATTTCAAATAAAAATGAAATATATGAACTCGTTGAAGATATTCCTAAAGAAGCTTTTGATGTAATGGATAAATTATGGCCTGGTCCTATGACACTTATTTTTAAAAAATCAGATATAGTTCCAAAAATCGTTACAGCAGGAGGGGATACTGTTGCAGTAAGAATGCCTGTAGATAAAATAGCATTGGAATTTATTAGGCAGTGTAATTACCCTATAGCTGCTCCAAGTGCAAATTTATCAGGCAAACCATCGCCTACAAATGCAAAAGATGTTTTATTTGACATGGATGGTAGAATTTCTGCTATAATAGATGGCGGAGAAAGTGATATTGGAATTGAGTCAACAGTTATCGATTTTTCACAGAAACCTTTTACAATTTTAAGACCTGGATTTTATACATTTGAATTTTTAAAAAATTACATAGAAGATCTTAGACTTGACGATAGTTTAGTAGATGATAATGCAATACCAAAATCTCCAGGTCAAAAATATAAACACTATGCTCCGAAAGCAAAAATGGAAGTTTATGTTGGTGAAATGGCCAGTGAAAAAATTATGGAAAGAGCAATTTTTTTTACAAATAACAATAAAAAAGTTGGAATATTAGAATTTGAAGATAAAATAGCAAAATTTAAAAAATACGTAAATTTAAGTTTTGGAGATAGAAATAATTTAGTTGAGATGAGTCATAATTTATTTTCCTTTTTGAGAATTATGGATGAAAAAAACGTTGATGTAATTCTTGCCGAAGGTGTAGATGATAAAAATTTGGGAAAAAGTATAATGAACAGAATGAAAAAATCCGCAAGTGGAAATATTTTTAAATTATAAGGGGGAAAGCATGGGTAAATTAATAGTCTTAGACAATCCAATTATCAAACACAAACTTACAATTTTAAGGGATAAAAATACTGGTACAAATGAATTTAGACAATTAATTAAAGAAATATCTGTACTTCTTGCATATTCTGCTGGAAATGATTTGTCATTAGAAGAATTTGAAATAGAGACACCAGTTGCAAAAACAACTGGATATAGACTTTCAGGTAAAAAACTAGGAATAGTTCCTATTCTAAGAGCAGGGCTTGGAATGGTTGATGGAGTGCTTGATGTTTTTCCTGCAGCAAGAGTTGGTCATATTGGAATGTACAGAGATGAAGAAACTTTAAAACCAGTTGATTATTACTGTAAATTACCAAAAGATGCAAATAAGAGAGATATTTTTTTGTTAGATCCTATGCTTGCAACTGGTGGAAGTGCATGTGATGCAATTGAAAAATTAAAAAATTTAGGAGTAGAATCAATTAAAATGTTAAATATAATTGCAGCTCCTGAAGGCGTAGAAAAAGTAAGAAAAGAACATCCAGATGTAAATTTATATATAGCAAGCATTGATGAAAAATTAAATGAGAATGGATATATAGTTCCAGGTCTTGGAGATGCTGGTGACAGGCTTTTTGGAACAAAATAGGAAAATATATGTCAGATAAAGAAAGATTAATAGTAAAAAAATCAGGTCCTTTAAAAGGAAAAGTTAAAATTTCTGGTGCAAAGAATTCAGCATTACCTATACTTGCGGCAAGTCTTCTTGGAACAGAAGAAATAATAATAGAAGAAGTTCCAAATTTAACAGATGTAGAAATAATGATTTCCATTTTAAAAAATTTAGGTGCAAAGGTTGAATATATAGATAAATCAACACTAAGAATTGATTCTGGAAATGTAAATTCATTTCAGCCACCTTTTGAACTCATGGATAAAATGAGAGCAAGTTTTGTAGTTATGGGACCTTTGCTTTCTAGATTCGGTTCTGCTGTAACAAAAGCACCTGGTGGATGTAATATAGGTGAAAGACCAATAGATTTACATCTTAAAGGCTTTGATGCTTTAGGTGCAAAGACAAATATAGATTTTGATGAAATAAGTGCCATAAGTGAAAATGGGTTAAAAGGGTCTAATATATATCTTGATTTCCCTTCAGTTGGAGCGACAGAAAATCTTATGATGGCAGCAACTCTTGCTAAAGGAGAAACAATCATTGAAAATGCTGCAAAAGAACCAGAAATTGTAGATCTTTCAAACTTTTTAAATAAAATGGGTGCAAAAATAAAAGGCGCAGGAACTTCATCAATAATAATAAATGGAGTTGAAAAATTAACAGGTACAACTCATACAATTGTTCCAGATAGAATAGAAGCTGCAACTTACATGCTTGCAGCAGCTATAACTAAAGGTGAAGTTAGAGTTGAAAATGTAATAGCAAGTCATATAAGGCCTGTAATTGCAAAATTAATTGAATCAGGTTGTATAGTTAAAGAGCTTGAAGATGATGATGTAATAATTGTAAAGGCAAATAAAAGATTAAAGGGAACAAGTATAAAAACTTTACCATATCCCGGTTTTCCTACTGATGCGCAGTCACAATTTATGGCTCTCATGACTGTTTGTGAAGGAGAAAGTCACGTAAAAGAAACAGTGTTTGAAAATAGATATATGCATGTTGCAGAATTAAAAAAGATGGGAGCATCGATTATTACAGAAGGAAATGAAGCTGCAATTATGGGAGTAGAAAAATTAAAAGGTGCAGATGTTGAAGCTACAGATTTAAGAGCAGGAGCTGCTTTAATTCTTGCAGGGCTTGTTGCAGAAGGGGAAACAAGAATATCAAATGTATATCATATATTAAGAGGATATAGTGATCTTATTGAAAAATTTAAAGGTTTGGGTGCAAATCTTGAATTTAAAAAAATAGAGAAATAGTATGAAATTTAAAGGCATTGTTAACAGTATAATTTTTAGAAATGACAAAAATGGGTATTCAGTTATAAGTTTAGATACCGAGGATGGAAAAATTACTGCTGTTGGCGTTATGCCTTTTTTTAATATAAATGATAAAGTTGAAATTGATGGAGAAATAATTTATCATAAAAAATTTGGAGAACAAATAGCAATAAATAAAATCAGTCTTTCAAAGCCTGATGATAAAGAATCAATTGTAAAATTTTTATCATCTTCAAATATAAAAGGAATTGGGAAAAAAACAGCTGAGGATATATATAAAGTTTTCAAAGAAGATAGTATAGATTTAATTTTTGATAATCCAAAAGAGCTAAAAAAGGTAAAAGGAATTGGAGAAAAAAAATTAAAAGATATAGTCAATTCTGTTTCTAAAATAAGAGATAGTAGAGATACATTTATATTTTTACAAAGTCTTGATATATCATATAATTTATCTACAAAAATATATAATAAATATTTAGAAAAAACAATTGAAACTATAAAAAAAAATCCATATTCATTAATTGATGATATTAATGGTATTGGATTTATTATGGCAGATAAAATAGCAAAAAAACTAAAAATAGATCTAAATTCAAAATTTAGAATAAAATCTGCACTGGTATATTTACTTAAATATGAATCTGAATTTAATGGAAATTGTACAGTTCCATATGATATTTTATTAAGTAATACTAAAAATCTTATAAATGTAGGTGAAAATTTAATAAAAGAAAGTATTACTGAGTGTGCTATTGAAAATAAAATTAAAATAGTAGAATTTGATAATGAAAAATATGTTTACGATAAAAATATTTATAATGCTGAAAAATCAATTGCATTTACAATATCAAATTTATCAAATGAAGAATATCCTTTTGATGTAAATATTGATATAGAAAATAAATATCAAATTCTTTCAGACGAACAAAAAGAGGCTGTAAAAAGTGCGTTTGAAAACAAGCTTTTAATTATAACAGGAGGACCTGGTACTGGAAAAACTACAATAATTAAAACAATATGTGAGCTTTGTGATGAGGAAGATCTTACATATTTTTTAGCCGCACCAACAGGAAGGGCTGCTAAAAGAATAAATGAATCAACAAAAAGGGAAAGTTTTACTATTCATAGACTTATAGGTAAAAATTCTGAAAATTCGATAAGTGAATATAATTTGGAAAATCCACTAAAAGTAGATTATATAATAGTTGATGAAGTATCAATGATTGATGTACATTTAATGTATTCTCTTTTAAATGCTATAGATAAAAACACAGTTTTAATTTTAGTTGGTGATTCAAATCAACTTCCTTCGGTTGGACCTGGAAATATATTAGAAGATCTTATAAATTCAGATATTAAGAAAATAAAGTTAAATAAAATTTTTAGACAAGCTAAGAAATCAAATATAATTGTAAATGCTCATAGAATAAATGAAGGAAAGTATCCTTTTTTAAATCAAGAAGGAAAAGATTTCTTTTTTATAAATGCAAATACTTTTAATTTTGAAAAAAAAGTTCTTGATCTTGTTACAAAAAGACTTCCTAGTTTTTATAAAATAAAGCCTAAAGAAATACAAATTTTATGTATTACAAAAAAAACTCTGGCTGGAAGTGTAAATTTAAACAAACTTTTACAAAAAAATATTAATAATAGTAAAGAAGGAATAAACAATTCAAATAACTTTTTAAAATTGAAAGATAAAGTTATGCAGATAAAAAATAATTATGATTTGGAATATATTGATGAAAATTATAAGATATCAAACGGAGTTTATAATGGAGATATGGGTGAAATTGAAAAAATTGATAAAGATTTAAACTCTGTATCTGTAAAATTTTATGACGGAAAGATTGTGAAATACAATGAAGAAAATTTAAATGATCTTGATTTATCTTATGCTATAACTATTCATAAGTCACAAGGTTCTGAATTTGATGTGGTTTTAATACCAATAATGGATGCACCATTCATGCTTTTAAATAGAAATTTATTATATACAGCTGTAACACGTGCTAAAAAAGGAGTTATTTTAGTTGGACAAGAATCAGTTTTAAAGAAAATGGTAGATAATAATTATTCCAATAAAAGATACACAAATTTGTCAAATTGGATTAAGAAATTTGGAGAATAAAATGAGTTTTTTCTTTTTAGATAAAAAAATATGCATATCATGTAAGGAAAATTTAAAGGTTGGAAAATACTTATGTGATGAATGTAAAGAAAAACTTGAACTTTCAAATTTTGAATATCAAAAAGAAAATTTTAAACTTAAAAGCATATACATCTATTCAGGACTAATTAGAGATTTAATTATAAGATACAAATTTGATAGAGATACTTCGCTTTCATATCTTTTTTCAGAAATTTTTATTGAATACGATAGAAGAAAACAAATTTTTAAAAATTATGATTTTTTGTTAACAGTACCTATGAGTAAAAGAAAGAAAAATAAAAGAGGCTTTGACCATATGAGACTTATTACAGATAAATTTATAAAGCAAACCTCTCTTAACTATATCAATTCAATATATAAAATAAAAGATACAAAAAATCAACATCAGATGAATTTAAATGATAGAAAAACCAATTTGAATTCAGCATTTTTATTTAAAAACAAAGAAAAAATTGAAGGAAAAAAAGTTTTAATAATAGATGATATAGTAACAACTGGATTTACAATAAAAGAAATTTACGATACAATAAAAGCTTTTAAACCAAAAAAGGTAGGTGCCTTGGCACTTACCTATAGTGAAAAAATTGAAAATAATTAAGAATTTTCTTTTAAAAACTGGTAGCATTTAACAACTAAAGCACATTCAACTCTTTTTTTAAAAATATCGCAGGATAACTTATAAACTCCCTTTATATCTCCTGTAGAGTGAAAATTATTTGCTGCACAACCGCCAGAACAATACATTTTTGCCCAACAATTTCTACATTCTTCTTTAGAATATGTGTTACAAGTTTTAAATTTAGAAATTAAATTTTTATTTTCAATTCCATTGTCTAAATTACCTATTTTAAAATTTTCATCTCCCACAAATTGATGACATGGATAAATATCACCAGTTGGTGTTATAGCCATATATTCACTTCCAGAACCACATCCTGAAATTCTTTTTTGCACGCATGGTCCTTCTTCCAGATTCATCATATAATGATAAAAAATAAATTCATCATTATTATCAGTTGCATCAATTTGCATTTGTGCAAGTTTTTCATATTCATTGAAAATTTTTGGAAGGTGCTCTTCTTTAATAGAATATTCATCATCCCATTTTCCAATTACAGGTTCCATAGATGTTCTTTTAAATCCAAGATTTAAATAATTTTTTAAATCTTCTGTGAAATCAAGATTATTTGCAGTAAATGTTCCCCTTACGTAGTATTCTTTATCTTTTCTTTTTTCTACAAAATTTTTAAATTTAGGAACTATTATATCATATGATCCTTTATTTGAAAGTGTAGTTCTGAATTTATCATGAATTTCTTTTCTACCATCAAGTGAAAGAACTACATTTTTCATATTTTTATTTAAGTAATCTATTACATCATCATCAAGTAACATTCCATTTGTAGTTAAAGTAAAATTAAATTTCTTATTATTTTCTTTTTCGATTGATTTACAATAATCAACCGTCTTTTTTACAACATCAAAATTTAAAAGAGGTTCTCCTCCGAAAAAATCAATATCTAAATTTTTATGAAAACCTGAATTTTTAATTAAAAAATCAATTGCTTTTTTTGCAATATCAAAGCTCATTATAGCTTCTTTTCCTTTATATTTTCCGCCTTTTGCAAAGCAATAATCGCATGATAAATTACATGTATGGCTTACATTTAAACATAAAGCTTTAAGATAAGTTGTCCTTTTTTCCATATCAAAAGCCAAAGATGAAAATTCATCTTTAGAAAAAAGAGTATTTTCATCCCTTAGATTTAGCACTTCATTATAAGCTTCTTCAAAAGCGTCATCTTCTAAATTATATTTATCTTTTATGAAAATCTTTAAATTATCCTTTGAAAAATTTTCAAAATTTTCAATAATATCATATGTTATATTATCTACAATGTGAATAGAACCACTGTAAACATCAATTACAATATTAAAACCCTTTAATTTATATTGGTGAATCATCATTTTCCTTTCAAAAAAACAAGGAGCATTAAGCTCCTTATAATTTATTTATTTTTTTCGTTTACACAATCCTGATTAGCAACTCCGCAACTTGTTTTACAAGCTGATTGGCAAGATGTTTGGCATTCTCCGCATCCACCTTTTTTTGCAGATTTGTGAAGGTTTCTTGTGTTTAAAGTAATAATTCTCTTCATAACAATCTCCTTATTAACTTATGTTTATATAATAGCAAAAAGCATAAAATTTGTCAATTTTTTTAATATAAAAATATAATTAAAAATAATAATCTATATCAATTAATGAAAAAATTATCAATATAAGTATAATTATTTTAAAAATAAAAATAGAGGAAAATATGAAATTAGAAGTTAGAAATACAGAAATTCTTTCAATGGAAGATGAGAATATAAAAAAAGGAAATATTTACATAGAAAATGATAAAATAGTAGATATAGGGTATTTAGATAATTTTGTTGCAGATAAAATTATAAATGGAGAAGATAAAGTATCAATGCCAGGACTAATAAATTGTCATAATCATGTAGGGATGACACTATTTAGAAATTATGCTGATGATATGACTCTTGACAAGTGGCTTAATGAAAAAATTTGGCCTTTAGAAGATAAACTTATAGCAGAAGATGTTTATTGGGCAAGTATGCTTTCAATTGCAGAAATGATTTCAAATGGAACAACTACTTTTGCAGATATGTATTATTTTGAAGAAGAAGTTGTTAAAGCTATTGAAAAAACGAAAATTAGAGCTCAGCTTTCAAGAGGACTTACAAATTTTGAAGGAGAAGGTTATGAAAAATTAGAAGAAAATATTGATTATTTTAAAAAATATAATAATTATCTTGATGGTTTAATCACAATAGGATTTGGACCACATGCAGTTTACACTACAGATGAAGAATTTTTAAAAGAAATTTCAAAAGTTGCAAAAAAATATAATGCACCAATACATATACATTTATCTGAAACATTAAAAGAAAATAAAGATTCTATTTCAAAATTTGGAAAAACTCCTACAGAAATTTTTAATGATGCAAATCTTTTGGGAGAAAAGACGATTGCTGCACATGGAATATATTTATCTGATAATGATTTAAAAATTTTAAAAGAAACAAACACAAGTTTAGTACACTGTCCGATAAGCAATTTAAAACTTTCAAGTGGATTTATGGATACTAAAAAAGTTCATAATTGTGGAATAAATCTTTGTTTAGGCACAGATTCAGCAGCCTCAAACAACAGGCAGTCAATTTTAAGAGAGATGAATGTAACATCTCTTGTTTCAAGGATGAATGATGAAAATGCTTTAAATTCATATGAAATAATAAAAATGGCAACTATAAATGGTGCAAAAGCACTAGGAATGGATAAAGAAATAGGAAGTTTAAAAAAAGGTAAAAAAGCAGACATAATTCTTGTTGATAAGAAAAGTATTAATCATACTCCAAATAGCAATTTTTTTTCAAACTTGGTATACTCTACTTCACAAAATGACATATTAGATGTTATAATAAACGGTGAAGTTGTGTATGAAAATAAAAAGTTCCTAAATTTTGATATTGAAGAAATTAAATATAATGCCAACAAGTCTTTTGAAAAGTTAAAGGAAAGATAATGATAGGTAATGATATTGTAAGTATAAATAAAATTAAATCTGTCCTTGATAAAAATCCAAAATTTTTAAATAGAATTTTTACAAATGATGAAATAAATTACATAAATAAAAAAACAAATAAAATTCAAACAATAGCAGGGATGTTTGCTGCAAAAGAAGCGATAGTTAAAGCTTTAAAATTAAACATAAGGGATATATTAAAAAAAAATATTGAAATTAGGCATGAAAATTCATCTCCAGAAGGATTTTATAAAGGCCAAAAGATAGAGGTATCAATTTCTCATCAAGGTGATTATGCAATAGCTACAGCTTTTTCAAATATTGAATTAAAAAGACAAAATAATATGAATTTTAAAATTGAAAAAAGAAATAGAAACACCCATAAGGGAGACTATGGAAAAGTTTTAATAATAGCAGGTTCAAATGGAATGACGGGTGCTGCTTTTCTTTCTTCAACAGCAGCTTTAAGAAGTGGCGTAGGTCTTTGCTATTTAGATGTTCCAAAATCAATTTCAAAAATTCTTCAGATAAAGACAACTGAGGTAATAGTTGAAGAAATAGATTGTGAAAATTTTACATTTAGCCAAAAAGTTTTGGATTCAATTAAAAAAAATATACAAAAAGCAGATAGCATTGCAATAGGACCAGGAATTGGCAAAGGAAATGAAATTTATAAATTACTTTATGAAATAGCTAAAAATTTTAGAGGATCTATTTTAATTGATGCAGATGCAATAAATGCAATTAAAAATACTGAAATTTTTAAATTAAATAAAAATATTGTACTTACACCACACGAAATGGAATTTTCGCGTATAAGTGGAATGGATATAAATTTCATTAAAAATAATAGAGAAGAAGCCGTAAAAATTTTTTTGAAAAAAAATGATGTGACTATTGTTTTAAAAGGAAATAAAACTATAGTTGCAAATAAAAACGAAATTTATTTTAATAGTTCAGGAAACCCTGGAATGGCAACTGCAGGAAGTGGGGATGTGCTTACAGGAATTATTTCAGCTTTTCTTGCAAGAAAAATTAACCCTTTTGAATCTTCAAAACTAGGAGTATTTATACATGGTTTAGCAGGGGATATTGCAAAAGAAAAATACGGCGAAGAAGGAATGATTGCGACAGATATACTTGATAATATACCATTTGCAATAAAAATGATAAAGGAAGAGTAGATATGAAAGTAAATAGAGGTGATTTGTTCTATGCAGATCTTTCACCAGTAGTAGGAAGTGAACAGGGAGGAGTAAGACCGGTTCTAGTTATACAGAATGATATAGGGAATAAATACTCTCCCACAATTATTGTTGCACCAGTGACAAGCCAATTACATAAAGCAAAAATGCCAACACATGTAAGTTTATCTGGAAATTCATTTGGGCTTCCTAAAAATAGTGTTGCACTTTTAGAACAAATAAGAACAATTGATAAAAGAAGACTTAGAGAAAAAATTGGAAGTTTCGATAAAAAAACGATGTTTAAAATAGATGAAGCTTTAGAAATTTCAGTTGGGCTTACATAATGAAAAGAAAAATAAATACAGTAATTTTTATAATTTTAGTATCAATTTTATTATACATATTTCCAAATCATGAAATCAACGAAAATTCAAATGAACTTGAAATAAATTACATAGATGTAGGACAGGGAAATTGCACATTAATAGAGTGTGATAATGAAGTAATGATTATTGATGGAGGAGATAGATCTCATTCGTCTAAAGTTGTTTCTTTTTTGAAAAAAAAGAATATAAAAAATATTAAATACATGGTTGCAAGTCATTTTGATGCAGATCATATTTCAGGGCTTGTTGGTGTTTTTTATAATTTTAATGTTAAAAATGTTTTAAGTCCAGATTATCAAGCAGATACAAAAATTTATAAGTCGTTTATAAATGCACAGGAAAAAGAAAAGTCAAAAGTAATTCATCCTATTGTACATAGTGAGTATAAACTTGGTGATGCGAAAATAAGAATTTTAGGACCTTCAAGTTTTAAATATAATAAAGACAATGATAGGTCTATTGTAGTAAAATTAGAATATGGGAATACTTCTTTTTTATTTCCAGGTGATGCACAAAAAGAAAGTGAAAGTGCAATGATATACTCTGGAGAAAATTTAAAAAGTGATATTCTTTTAGCTGGTCATCACGGTTCAAAACATTCAACTAATGAATTTTTTCTTGATGAAGTTAGGCCAAAAGTTACAATAATTTCAGTTGGGAAAAATAACAGATATAATCATCCATCAGATGAAGTAATAGAAAGGCTTAATAAAAGGTCAATAGAAATTTTAAGAACGGATATTTTAGGCGATATAAAAGTAATAAGTGATGGTAAAAAAATAAGAATAAAAAAATGATAGTATAACAATAATTAAATTGTTTATAAGGAGAAATATGAATAAATCATTTGAGATAATAAATAATGTATTTCTATTTTTTACAGGAATACTTTTCATATCTTTTGGATATTTTCTATTTGAAAGTTCCATTGTGGGGACTAAAATTAAAACTTTAATTCTTTTTTGTATATTTTTAATATTAATTTTATTTTTCTTTTTAAATAAAAAAATTAAAAATTTGTTTGTGAAGATTTTATTACTCATTTTTACAATTTCACTTATTGGTTTTGAAAGTTTTGGCATTTTTGCTTTAAACGAAGCATCAAATGTTGTTTCAAAAATAACAGATTATAATAGTGAAAATACAAAAAAATATTCTATTATTGTAAGAAAAGATTCTAAATATAAAAATATAAGTGATATAAAAGGGAAAAATGTGTATATATCACAAAATATTTCAAAGAAAGATTTTGATG
>JALEKO010000035.1 GCA_022769085.1 Peptoniphilaceae bacterium | reverse complement strand
ATATTCATCACTGAAAAAATCATTCCCAGAAGAGGCAGATCAAATGTATCAAGAAGCAGAGAAAGCTTCAAAAAGAAGATATGAAACATATAAGAAAATGGCAGAAGATAAATAATATTTATTTATAAAAAAAGAGGATATTTCATATATCCTCTTTTTTATTTAAATTCCATAATAAAAAGAGATGACTTTAATTAAAAAGCATCTCTTTTTATATTTTTAAAATTTATTAATTATTTATATCTTCTTCAATTAATTTTGCAAGATTATAAAGGCTATCAATATCTTCTTTTTTAGCTGAAGATTTAATTTTTACAGGTTCTCCTATAAAAGTGTGATTTTTATTTTGAAGAATTTCTTGAGCATATTCAAGACTTTTTCCTCCCCAAGTTCCCGTATGAAGGAAAGATATATGTCTATTTGAATATCCTGTGGCATTAGCTTCTCTTAAAAGTGCATCCATTCTTGGATATAATTCACTATTATAATTTTGAGCTGTTAACACAGCATTGGAGTATTTATGAAGATCTGCAATAATGTAAGAAAAATCTGTTTGGCTTACATCATGCATTCTAATATTTTCAACTCCTAAATCTGCAAGTTTAGTAGCAAGTATATCATTAAATAATTCCATATTTCCATACATAGATGAAAATACAATAACTACGCCCTTTTCTTCTGGTTTGTATGTTGACCATAAATTATATTTATCTAATATGACTGATATACTATGACTGTCATTAAAAATAGGACCGTGAAGTGAAAAAATCGAATTAAATTCATTAATTCCATTTGAATTTAATTTTTTAAAAACAGCTTGAACACTTCTGCCTTGTCTTCCAACAATGTTTATATAGTATCTTCTTGCTTCATCCATCCATTTAGGATCGTCAATTTTATTTTTTACAGATAAGTTTCCTTGATGAACGTCAAATGCTCCAAATGCATCTGCTGAAAATAATAGTTTATCATTTAAATCATAAGTCATAATAACTTCTGGCCAATGTACCATTGGAGCAAAAAGAAATTTTAAATTGTGTTTTCCAGTATTTAATGTATCAAATTCTTTTATTTCGACATATCTATCAGTATATTTATTGCTATAAAACTGTTCAAAAAATTTAAAAGTTTTTAAATTTCCAACAAATTTACAATTAGGATATTTATCTAATATAAAGTTGATTGTGCCACAATGATCTGGTTCCATATGCTGAACAACAATATAATCTAAATCTCTTCCATCTAATGCAGCATCTACGTTTTCTAAAAATTGATTTACAAAATTACCATCTACAGAATCCATTAAAACTGTTTTTTCATCTTTAATTAAATATGAATTATAAGCCACACCATTGCTTAGTGGAAACATATTTTCAAATCTTTGAATTCTTCTATCATTTACTCCGACCCAATATATATCATCATGAACTTTTTCTATATAGTACATAATACCTCCTAATATTGATGTAAATATTATACCATATTTAATAATTTTTAAACGTATATCTATAACAAATTAAATTTTTTTAAATTAGTATTATCAATTATCATGCTTTTATTTTTAAATTATACATAAGAATAACGTTTATTTAAATATTATATAAATAATATTGTTTAATTTTTATAAATTATGATATAATACTTTAAAATACAATGTTTATTATTTTTTTAAGATATTTAGAAATGAAAGGGAAAAGCTTTAACATTTATGATTTTACGACAAAAGGAAATTTTAAAATTATTAATGAAAAAATCATGGTCAATTGAAGATATACTTGCAAAACTAAATATTTCTGAGAGAACTTTTCATTATGATATAAAATTAATAAATAAGGAAATTGAAAAATACAAAATAAAAATTTCAAAATATTATAAGGGAAATTATTATTTAAAATTTGAAAGTAAAAATGATTTATATAATTTACTTAATTATGATATTTTTTCAGATATTTTGGAAAATCCAGAAGTTGAAATAAAAATTTATTATCTATGTTTAAAGTTTTTGTTTGCAAAAGATTATATTAAATTCGATGATTTAATTGATGATATGTATGTTTCAAGATCTACAATTAAAAATTATATGAAAAAAGCTAGACTTTTATTTAAAAAATACGATATAAGTATTGAAACCAGACCAAACTATGGTCAAAAAATTGTAGGTAATGAAAGGAATATAAGAAAATTAATATCTTATTTAATAAATAAAATTAATGAAAAAAATTTAAATAATTATGATTTTGAAAAACTTTTTTTATTAGATCGTGATAAGTTTGAAACTATTTATGAAATTGTTTTAAAAAATATCTTTGACTCTAAGATAAAAATGTCTGATATTGCACTTTCAAATTTGGTTGTACATATATTGATTGCAATTAAAAGAATAGAAATGAAACAATATATCAGTAAAAATATTGATAATGAAATTAAAAATTCTAAAGAATATTTAATAGCACTTAATATTGTAAACGATATATATAATAAATTAAATATAGAATTTCCAAATGATGAAGTATATTATATTTCAATGCATTTAATGGGAATTAATCTTTCAATTGTTAAAAATAATTCATATTCTAAAATGTCTGAATTTGAAAAAGTTTACTCTGAAATTTTAAAAGAGTTAAAAAATCAATTGGGAATTGATTTTAAAAATGATTTAGATCTAAAAAATTCAGTTTTTCTACACTTAAAGCCTGCAATATACAGGTTTAAAAATAAAATTAAGATAGATAATCCGTTAAAAAATTCTATTAAAACAAATTATCCATTAGCTTATGAAGCAGGCGTAATTACATCAAAAATTATAAAAGATAAATTAAATATTGAATTTAATGAAGATGAACTTTGTTATATTTCAATGCATTTTGGGGTTGCTATTGTAAAAATAAAATCAAGTGAAAATATAATAAATGCTGTAATAGTTTGTACAACGGGAATGGGTAGTGCAAGGCTTATTGAATATAAAATTAAATCAAAATTTCAAAATAAAATTAATGTAGTTGCAGTAACAGAGCTATATAATCTTATTAATATAGAATATGATAAAGTTGATTTAATAATATCTACTGTTCCTTTTAAATATAAGGGAAATATAGATGTAATTTATTTACAAGATATTCTTGGAGATTCTAGCTTAAAGCAAATTTCTGATTATTTAGATAAAAAAACTATAAAAAGGTCTGAATATCTTGATATTGATGATATATATGTTAATCTTAATTTTTCAACTAAAGAAGAACTTCTACATTTTATTGTAAATGATTTAAATCAAAAAGGAAAAGCACCTATTAGCTTATACGATTTTATAATTGAAAGAGAAAATATAGCATCTACAGCATTTGGAAACATGGTGGCAATACCACATCCAATAAAATTTGTTACTGATAAAACCTTTATTTCTATAGCAACACTTAAAAAAGAAATATTATGGAATGATAAATATGTAAAATTAGTTATTTTACTTAACTTATCAAAAAATAGTAAAGAATTACTTGAAGAAATGTACAAAGTTATATTAGATGTTATTGATAATCAAACTAAAGTAGATGAAATAGTAAATTGTAAAAATAAAAATGAAATATATTCTAAATTTATAAAATGAAATACTCTGAAATATTTAATATGTAAAAATTCAATTAAAAAATTAAATCATGTTAAAATTTTTAGGGTATTTTTTTGCAGCTGTTTTTGCAAATGTTTGTATTCACATAGAAAAATATTTTTTATATACTTATAACAAAGAGGAAAATAAATGAAAAAAATACTAGTAATTTGTTCAGCAGGCATTTCCGGAATGATTCTTGCAAAAAAATTAAATACATTTTTTAAAAATCTCAATAAAGAAGTGAAAGTTGATTTTACTGTTGGAGAAATTTTTATAAATTCAAATGGAAACGATTTTTATGATATGTATATATTAAGTCCTCAAATTAAATATCTTTATGGATCAATTGAAAAATTAATAAATTGTAAAGATAAAATTATTAAAATAAGTAGTGACGACTACTCGATTGATGATTTAAAAATAACGAAAATTACAAATTTAGTTATGAACAAATTTAAGAAAGAAGGATTAAATGGATAAAAAAGAAGCTGCAATGATAGGTTTCCAAATGGTAGCATATTCTGGAGATGCCAGGTCTTGTTATATAGAAGCACTCAGAGAAGCTAGAAAAGGAAATTTAGATAAAACTGAAGAATTAATGGAAAAAGCTAAAAAAAGTCTTTTAAAAGCACATGATATTCAAACCAAAATATTAGCTAAAGAAGCAGATGATGAAGATTTAGATATAGGCTATATTATGATACATGGTCAAGATCATTTAATGAGCAGTATGCTTTTAAAAGATATGATGGAATTTTTACTTGATATTTACAAAAAAGAAAAATAAGGAAGGGATACTATGGAAGCGATAACTAAAAAATTAGAAAAATTAACTCCATTTTTTGATAAAGTTGCTAGAAACAAATATATAAAAGCAATAATGAATGGATTTATGAGCAATATGCCTTTGGTTTTAATATCAAGTATTTTTATTATGATAAATTCTGTTCCAAATGCATGGGGATATTATTGGCCTGAAAAAATAAGCGCTATGATAATGATTCCATATAGTTTTACAATGGGTTTGTTGGGACTTTTTTTATCAATTTTATTTACAAAGGCTTTAATTGATGAAGAAAATAGAGAATTAGATGAAGATAAGCAATTAGAGTATTTCTCTCCAATAATAGCAGCTGCATCATCATTTTTCATTCTTGCAAGAAGCTATGATGATAAAGGAGCATTAAGCCTTTCATATTTAGGAGCACCTGGGATTTTTGTTGCAATTATTACAGGAATTATTGTAGTAAAAATAATGAAATTATTTATTAAAAATAATATTGTTATTAAACTTCCTAAAGAAGTACCACAAGGTTTAGCTAAAAGCTTTAAATATGTTTTAGGTTTTGGAGCATCAGTACTTTTTTGTTATTTAATAGATATAATTGTAAGGTCTCAAACAAACGAATCAATAGTAAAATTTGTGATGAGTGCATTGTCACCTTTATTTGCCGTTGGAGATTCATATTTTGGTTTATTTTTTATAATGTTTTCAGTATCAATATTAACTTGGATTGGTATACATGGATCAACTGTTGTACTATCAGTTGTTTCACCTATAATGTTAGTTAATTTAGCTGCAAATCAACAAGCTGTATCTGAAGGATTAAGAGCAACAGAATCTCTTACTTCTGGACTAGTTACAGTAGCTCTTTTAGGTGGATCTGGGGCTACTTTAATGGTTAATTTTATGTTTCTACTTTTTTCGAAATCAAAAGCAAATAAGGCAATTGGAAAAGTATCAATTGTTCCAGGAAACTTTATGGTAAATGAACCGATACTATTTGGTGGACCTATTTTAATGAATCCATATTTTTTCATACCATATCTTTTTACACCTGCAATTAATGCATTAATATATAAATTTTTTATAGATACTTTAGCATTAAGCGGTGCGACAATGCAACTGAGTATAGGTACTCCAATGTTATTTTCTGTACTTGCTGTTCACAATTTTCAGCCATTGTCATTTGCATTATTATTTGCAATAATTGTAGTTGACTCTGTAATTTATTATCCGTTCTTTAAAGCATACGATAATAAAAAAGTATTGGAAGAAAAAAATAACATTAAGATTGAAATTAAAACTGAAAAAAATGATGATGAAAATTTAGAGAGTTATAAACTAGAATCTCCATTAAAAGTTTTAGTTTTATGTATTGCAGGCGGAACAAGCAGTATGTTAGCAAGTTCTATAAACGAAGGTGCTAAAAATGCATCAGTTAATGTTAAAGCAAAAGCTGATACAGTTAATTCTGTTGTATTAGCAAATCAAAAAGACACAGATTTAATTATAATGTCTCCTCAATCAAGGTCTTATTACGATTATATCAAAGAAGATGCAGATAAATTTGGAATAAAGATGGTTACAACGGATGGAGAAGAATATATAAGATTAAGTCAGGATAATGATGAAGCTTTAAATTTTGTATTTAAAAATATGAAAGGATAAAAAATGAAAAACAATTTTCCAAAAGATTTTTTAATAGGAAGTGCAGCAGCTGCTTATCATAATGAAGGTGCTTGGGATAAAGATGGGAAAGGACCATCTGTAGCAGATGTTTTACCACATTCACCATATGATCCGAGAACAAAAGAGCCAGAAGATGGAAATCTAAAGCATGATGCCGTTGATTTTTACAATAGATATAAAGAAGATATTAAATTATTTTCTGAACTTGGTATTCGAGCTTATAGAACATCAATAGCTCGGACAAGAATTTATCCTAAGGGAATAGAAGATAAACCAAATGAATTGGGATTAAAGTTTTATGATGATTTGTTTGATGAATTACTTAAATATAACATACAGCCTGTAATTACAATTACTCATACAGGTGAAATGCCTTTGTATTTAGCTGATAATTATAATGGATTTGCAAATAGAAAAGTCATTGATTTTTATTTAAAATATGTTAAAACCGTAGCTGAAAGATATAAAAATAAAGTTAAGTATTGGTTAACATTTAATGAAGTAAATATTTCTGCAAAACAGCCTTTTTTCCAAGCAGGTGTTAGTCAAGATTCTAATACAATAGATAAATCTGTTGAAGCACAAATTTATCATAACATGTTGGTAGCAAATGCAAAAGCTATTAAAATTATGAAACAAATAAATCCTAATTTTATGATAGGTTGTACAACTGTTCAATCTCCAATGTATCCATATTCAATGAATCCATATGATACTTTAAAAGCATTTTTTGACTTTAGAAAATTGGTATTTAATTCTGATGTCCATGTTTTTGGAGAATATCCTTCATGGAAATTAAAAGAATTTAAAGATAACAATATTAAAATTGAAATAACAGATGAAGATAAAAAAGTGCTAAAAGAAAATACTGTAGATTTTGTCGCATATAGTTATTATGGAAGTGGAGTTTCAAAATATGATACAGAATCTGGTCTTGAAAAAGATGTTAATAAATTAAGTGGAATAAAAAATGATTTTTTAGAATATAACGAATGGGGATGGCCAATGGATCCTAAAGGTCTTAGAGTAATTCTTAATTTTTTATGGGACAGGTATAAATTACCTCAATTTATTACAGAAAATGGATTTTCAAAATTAGAAGAACTTCAAAAAGATGAGAATGGTGAACTTACAGTTAATGATGACTATAGAATAAGTTCTCTTAAAGAACACCTTATTGAGATAAATAAAGCAATAGGCGATGGAGTAAAAGTAATAGGATATACAAATTGGGCAGTTGAAGATTTTGTAAGTGGGTCTACTGGAACAATGAGAAAAAGATGGGGATTTATTTATATAGATAGAAATGATGATGGAAGTGGAAGCTTAAAAAGATACAAAAAGAAGAGCTTTAAGTGGTATTCTGATGTTATAAGAAGTAATATGGATAAACTGTTTAAATAGGAGAGCTTATATCATGTTTTTATTATTTTTAGTATAACATTTGAAAATTAGTTTAAAAAAAGTATAAAGAATATGAAATAAAAAATAAATACAGGGGAGCTTGTTTTGGCTTGCTGAGAGGAAGTAATCAACTTCGACCCTTCTACCTGATTCGGGTAATGCCGACGTAGGAAGTCATAATTTTCAGATTTTTTACATGGAGATACCTATTAGGTATCTCTTTTTCAATTTGGAGGAAAATATGGAAACTTATTTTAAAAATTTAAAAAAAATGTCGCCTTTAATTCATAATATTACAAATTATGTAACAGTAAATGACTGTGCAAATATAATACTTGCATCTGGTGCATCACCTATAATGGCTGATGATATAAATGAAGTAGAAGAAATCACTTCGATTTGTAATGGACTAAATATCAATATAGGTACACTTAACTCTTTAACAATTAAATCAATGATTAAAGCGGGAAAAAAGGCAAAAGAACTTAACCATCCAGTTGTACTTGACCCTGTTGGTGCAGGAGCTTCATCTTTAAGAACAAAAACAGCATTAGATTTAATCGAAATTATTCATCCAGATGTAATCAAAGGCAATATTTCAGAAATTAAATCCATTTTAGGAATTTCAAATTCAACAAAAGGGGTTGATGCCGATGTTTCAGATAAAATTACATCTGAAAATTTAGATGATATTGTAAAATTCTCAAGAGAGTTTTCAATAAAAACTAATTCTACAGTTGTAATTACGGGTGAGATAGATGTAGTATGTAATGATAAAAAAACATATTTAATAAAAAATGGGCATCCTATGATGTCTACTGTCTCAGGAACAGGATGTCAACTTTCAGCACTTATTGCATCTTTTATTTCTGCAAATTTAGATAATATTTTAGATTCAACTGCAGCAGCCGTATGTGCAATTGGTATAGCAGGTGAGAATGCATATAAAAAATTAAAATCAGGCGATGGAAATGCAAGTTATAGAAATTATATAATAGATTCTATTTATAATTTAACACCTGAAGAGCTTGAGAAGAGAGCAAGATATGAAATTAGATAGAAAAAAATTACTTTTATATGCTGTAACAGACAGAAGATGGGAAGGAAAGGAAAATCTATATGAGCAACTAGAAAATGCACTTATTGGTGGCGTAACATGTGTTCAACTTCGTGAAAAAGAAATGTCTGAAGTAGAGTTTTTAAATGAAGCAGAAAAAATAAAAATTTTATGTAATAATTATAATG
>JALEKO010000031.1 GCA_022769085.1 Peptoniphilaceae bacterium | reverse complement strand
TTTAAAATTTTTCTTCTATTTTGTTCAAGAGTATCTACAAGTTCTTTAAAATTATTTTCTGACGAAGAAAAAATTGTATCAATATAATTATATGCTTTTTTCATTACATCATTTGCCTGAGCGTTAGCACTTTTTATTATTTCATTAGCTTGAATTTTTGCTTGTCTTGTAATTTCATGTTCTGAAATCATCCTTTTGTAATTATTATTTGCTTGCTCTTTTGCATTTGCAATTTGTTCATCTGCTTCCTGTAATTTCTTATTTGCATCATTCTCAGCTTCTTGAAGTATTCTTTGTTTTTCCTCATTAATCCATCTAGCCTGTTTTATTTCCTCAGGTAAAGAATCTTTCATTTCATTTAATATTTCAAAAATTTCATCAGGGTCGACTGATACCTTTCTTGTAAAAGGAACTGAAGATGCTTCATCAAGTACATCTTCTAATTCATTAATTAATTGATTAATTTCCATAACTCCTCCTTATTTTTCACTAAAATATTTCATTTTCAAAGCTTTTTCAACACATTTAGTTACATATGGAGATATATCTCCACCATAACTGGCAATTTCTTTTACTATACTACTAGATACAAAAGAAAACCTTATATCAGATAACATAAATAATGTTTCTAATCCATCTGTAAGTTTAGAATTTATTAATGCTATTTGTTTTTCGTATTCATAGTCATTAAATCCTCTTATACCACGTATAATAAAATCAATATTGTTATTTTTTGCATAATTTGCTGTAAGCCCTTCAAAACTTTCTATAGTAACATTATTAATTTTTAACTGTTTTATATTTTCATAAATTAATTTTACTCTTTCATCAAGAGTAAATAGTGTTTTTTTTTCTGAATTTACCAAAACAGCAACAACTAAATTATCAAATTTTTTGCTTGCTCTCTCTATAATATCTAAATGTCCATTTGTTATAGGATCAAAGCTTCCTGGATATAAAACTTTCATTTTTTTTTATAAAATTTTAATATTTTCCTCCCATATTTTTTTTGTTTAATTAATAATAGTTCATTACATAACTTGATATCTCTATCACTTTCTGTTATTATTAATCCATCGTCTTTTATTTGATTATTTTTCAAAATAATTGATACCGACTGAGATATAAAATCTTCACTATATGGAGGGTCTAAAAAAATATAATCAAATTTATCTTCAATTAAATCAAGTGCCTTTCTAAAATCATTTTTATATGTTACATACGAATCATTTTCAAAATATTTTAAATTCTTATTTAATCTATTATAATTATCTGCATTAATTTCACAAAAGTAAGCTTTTCTTGCACCTCTTGATAAAAATTCTATTCCAATTTGACCTGTACACGCAAAAAGATCCAAACAGACGGAATCCTTTTTTATTTCAAAAAGTATATCAAAAATTGCTTCTTTTACTTTATTGTCAGTAGGCCTTGAATTTTTTGATTTTGGGCTAAGTAAATTTCTTCCTTTCATACTGCCAGAAATAATTCTCATTAATTTAAAATTATACCTCCATTATTTTCTATAAAATAATTTTCAAGATTAAAATCTATATTATTTTTTTTACAAAATTCAAAAATTTCAAATGCTAGGTCTATTTCATCTCTTGATATTTTAAGTGAGTTAATTATATCCATATTTTTTCCAGATTGAAAAGTAGAAAAAATATTACCTCCACCTCTTAATTCTAAATCTTTTTTTGCAATTTCATAGCCGTCAGATATATTTTCCATTATTTTTAATTTCTTATCTGATTCATTTTCAGAAATTAAAAAACAGTAAGATTGCTTCTCTCCTCTGCCAACTCTTCCTCTAAGCTGATGTAATGTTGACAAGCCAAATCTATTTGCATTATAAATTAGAATCATGTTAGCATTTTTTACATCAACTCCAACTTCTATAACGGTTGTAGAAATTAAAATATCGCTCTTTCCTTCTAAAAAATTTTTAAAGATATGATCTTTTTCATTTGAATTCATTCTGCCATGAACTTTTTCAATTTTTAAATCTTTAAAATATTTTATAAATCTTTTGTATAAAAGTTCTACATTATTTTTATCTTCATCATTATTAATTGAAGATGTTACAACATATACTTGATTTTTTTTTCTACAATTTTTTCTAATTAAATCAAATAATTTTAATTCACTATTTATATTAAAACTCTTAGTAACCACTGGTTTTCTATTATCTGGTTTGTCTTTTAAAATAGATATATCAAGAAGTTTATTTAATTTAATTGATAATGTTCTTGGAATAGGTGTAGCTGTCATTGTTAAAACATTCACGCCTTTATTTTTTAAAGCTAATTTTTTTCTTTGCAAAACTCCAAATCTATGCTGCTCGTCATTTACTACAAGAGCTAAATTTTTAAATTTAACATCATCTTGTAATAAAGCATGTGTTCCAATTAATATATCAATTTCCCCAGAAGATAATCTCTTTTTTACATTAACCTTATCTTTAGTAGAGCCAATTAAAAGTGAAACACTAAAACCTAGTGACTCAATAAGATCCTTGTATTTTTCAAACTGTTGTATAGCCAATAACTCGGTTGGCACCATCATAGCAGCCTGATATCCGTTTTGATTACAAATTATCATTGCTATTATTGAAACAATTGTTTTTCCAGAACCTACATCTCCATTTAAAAGCCTATTCATAGGATTTTTATTTTTCAAATCAAAAATTATTTCTTCAATAACATCTATCTGACTTTTAGTTAATTTAAAATCTATTTTTGAAAAAATAATATCTAAATCTATATTTTTTATAATAGGTGAATTAATACTTTCATTATTTTCCTTAATTGAATTTAAGATGCAGATTTCTTTTAGTAAGTCAAAAATTTTAACGCTTTTTTTTGCAATATTTAAACTATCCAAATTTTTGGGAAAATGAATTACTTTTGTAGAATGTTTTCTATTATACAGTCCAAAATTTTCATAAATTTCATCAGGTAAAAACTCATTTTTAAAGTCAAAAAATTTAATCGCTTGTAATATTATTTTCCTTAAAAGTTTATTGCTAATTCCTTCAGTTAAGTAATATTTAGGTACTATCTCATCCATAACAGTTTCACTAAAAATAGGATTTATAAGTTCATACCCATTAGAATAAAAAAGCTTACCGTAAAAATAATATTCTTTATCCTTATATAACTTCATTGGAGAAAATTTGTCATTAAACCAAATTATTTTTCCGTATGTATGTCCATCAAATACATCTATACTTGTTAATGTAACTTTAGATTTATAATTAATTCTAGGAGTAGAGCATATTTTTAAATAAAAAGTACATTTTTTAGCTAAGTATTTATTTGCAAAAATACCTTTAGTTCTTCTATCTTCATACTCATAAGGATAATAATTGCAAAGGTCTTCTAAAGTATAAATATTTAATCTATTTAATCTACTTTCTGTTTTTTCTCCAACCCCTTTTAAATCAGTCAAATTCATTATTCAATAGATATTGCATAATAATATAAAGGTTGACCACCAAAAATTAATTCAAAATCAAAATCTTTATATTTTCCCTTTAAACTATCTATTAAATTTTCAGCTTCTTCTTTTTTTATATCTTTACCATAAAAAACAGTAATAAGGCTTGTATCTTCTTGTATAGATTTTTCTACTGTTTTTAAAGTCACACCCTCTATATTATTTCCATTTTCAATAATTTTTCCATCAATTAAACCAAGTATATCGCCCTTATTGATCTTTCTTCCCGAAATTGAAGTATCTTTAACAGAAAATGTTATATCACAAACTTTAACGTTAGCTAAAGCATCAGTCATTATATTATAGTTTTCTTCAGGTGAAAGAGTGGAATCAAAACTAAGTATTACAGAAAAGGCCTGTGGGATGGATGTTGTTTCAATTACAAATATATTTTTTTCACTTAAATCTTTTACCTGTTTTGCTGCTAATATTATATTTTTATTATTAGGAAATATAAAAATATTTTTTGCGTTTATCTTTTCTGTAGATTTAAAAATATCTTCTGTTGAAGGGTTCATTGTCTGTCCACCTGTAATTATTTCATCGAAATTCAAGCTTCTAAAAACATCATCATAACCAGTTCCAGAAGAAACAGCAATAAATCCATATTCTTTAAGTTCTTCTTTTTTATTTAAGTTTACATCTAGATTATCATCTTCTTTTCTATTAAAACTATTTATTTCAATATTTGAAATATTTCCTAATTTTAAACCTAAATCTATAACCTTACCAGGATTTTCAGTAAATGTTTTTATTTTTAAAGTTCCTAAATCTCCTTCAATTTTAGAATCAGTTGATATTTCACTTAATTTTTCTTTAAATTCATCAATCTTTAAATTTAAATCTAAGTTAAATTCAACTGAATAACTAGAATTAACTTCACTTATTTTTTTATCATTTAGAATGTTGTTAAAATCATTATTTTGATTTATTTCAATCTCTTTCTTATCTGTAGAAAGATTATTATTTAAAAAATTTAATGCACCTTCAAATAAATAGATAAGTCCTTGTCCGCCACTATCTACAACTCCTGCTTCTTTCAAAACTGGTAATTGATTAGGCGTGTTTTTTAAAGCTTTATATCCTTCTAAATAAATATAATAAAGATATTTGTCAACTTCAATATCTTCACTATATTTGTTTAATGCTTCATCACTCATTTTTGATGCAACAGTTAATATTGTTCCCTCTGTAGGCTTCATTACTGCCTTGTATGCTGTTTCTTTAGCTTTTATGAATGAGTCTTTAATTTCATTAGGCCCAATTTTATCCTTATCCTTTAAAGCTTTATACATTCCTCTAAAAAGTTGTGATAAAATCACACCAGAATTTCCTCTTGCACCCATAAGAGACCCTTGAGAGAGTGCCTTTGCAATTTCAGAAACAGAATTTGTTTTGATTTCTGATATAGATTTCACAGCACTTTTAACAGTCATTGTCATATTTGTACCAGTATCTCCATCAGGAACAGGAAAAACATTTAAAGAATTTACCTCTTCCTTTTTTTCATTTAATTTTTCAAAAGCGGAAAATATCGCATTTTTAAAATCATTTGCATCAATCAGCTTCATTTAGACTCCTATTTTCTAATACCTTGTATATATAAATTTACAGAATTCACTTTTATTTTTAATGAATTTTCTATATTAAATTTCACTTTATCAATTATATTTTCAGCAACAACGGCAATTCTTACACCATATTCAATAAATAATGAAATATCTATATCTATTTCGTCTTTTTTTAAAAAAGTAACTTTAACTCCCTTTTGCATGTTGTCCATCTTTAGCAATTCATAAATTCCGTCTTTGACATTTTTACTTGCTAATCCAACAACTCCGTAAGTTTCCATTACCGAAACAACTGCTAAATTTGAAATTACATTATCATCTATTTCAATTTTGCCAAAATTATTTGAAAATCCTATGGTCATTATTACCTCCAAAATAAAAATGATTCTTATTTGAATTTTTATTAATATTATACTTTTGACAAATAGAAAAACAATCTTGAAAAATGTTCAATTATGTGATAAAATCTATAAGAATGAACTTAAGTGGGAGGTGTAATATGTCAAAAACATGTGATATCTGTGGAAAATCTACTACATTTGGTAACAAAGTGACATTTTCACATAGAAGATTAAATAGAAAATTTGCTCCAAATATTCACAAAATCAAAGTACTTGTTGATGGAACTTCAAAAAGATTAAATGTGTGTTCAAAATGTTTAAAAAGTGGAAAAGTACAGAGGGCAAATTAATTTTATTATATTAAAATTTTTGTATTTAAAAAAACCGGTTTTTTATGCCGGTTTTTTAAATATCAAATATATTATAGTATTCTTCTATTTTTTTATTAACATCATTATTAAATATATCAGAACCAGAAACAATCACTTCTGCTCCATCATCAATAACCGATTTTACATTAAGCGTTTTTATTCCGCCATCAACTTCTATTTTTGTTTTTAAATTATTCTTTTTAATAAATTCTTTTAAATTTATTATTTTATCATGTGTATTTTCTATAAATTTTTGACCACCAAATCCAGGATTTACACTCATTATCAGTGCAAAATCAATTTTGTTTAAATATTTATAAATACACTCTATTTTTGTATCTGGATTTATAGCTAAACCACTTTTTATGTTTAAAGAATTTATTTTATCTAAAGTTTCATTTACGTTTTTACAAGCTTCTAAATGAACAGTAATTAAATCCGCCCCTGAATTTTTAAATTTTTAAATAAATATAATTGGCTCATAATCCATTAAATGTACATAAAAAAAATAATCTTTTATTTTTTTGATGTCTTCTATAAATTTAAATCCAAAAGTTATATTCGGTACAAAAACGCCATCCATTACATCAAGATGAATCATTTTTAATTTTTCAGATTTTATATTTTTTAAAATATTTCCTATATTGGAAAAATCTGCAGACAAAATCGAAGGTGATAGCTCTACCATTTATTTTTTCTCCTATTAGCTAATTCATAAAATAGTTTACAATAATTATTATATCTGCTTATTGAAATTAAATTATTAGATAACGCATTTTTAACATCACAAAAAGGTTCATTAATATGATTACAATTGTTAAATTTACAATCTTTAAAATTATTAAATTCTTTAAAATATTTCTTTAATTCATTTTCATCATCTATAAAATTCATATCAAAACTGTCAAATCCTGGAGTATCAAATATAAAGCCATCTTTAGATACTTCAAAAATTTCAACATGTCGTGTAGTATTTTTTCCTCTTTTTGTTTTGTTTGATATACTTCCAACATCAATTGATAATCCTTTTATTAAATTATTAATCATAGATGATTTTCCTACTCCACTTGCGCCTGATAAAGCTGTAATTTTCCCATTTAGTTTTTTTAAAATATCTTCTTTTGGAAAATTATTTAAGTTATCTATTTCAATAATTTCATATCCTGCTTTGGTATATATATCTTTAAAATTATTTATTTCATCTGTCATTGCCAAATCTACTTTTGAAAGAACAATTACAACTTCTATATTCATATATTCACACATGGACAAATATTTATCAAGAGTATATAAATTTAAACTAGGATTTCTTATAGTAGCAAATAAAAACAATTGATCTATATTAGAGATCTCTGGTCTTATTAATAAATTCTTTCTATCAAAAATTTTAGAAATATATCCTTTATTATCTTCTAAAACTTCAACTTCAACAAAATCACCAACAACAGGTTTTATTTTCTTTTTTCTAAAATTTCCTCTTGCTTTACAAATTAAAATATTATTGTAAATTTTGACATAATATAATTCTTTTAAGTGCTTAATAATTAACCCTTTGACCATCAATGAACCGTATATTCTCCTATTTTATTTCCATCATAAAGAACTTCTACTAATGTACCATCAGGAGCACTTATAGGAATTTCTAATTTATTATTTTCATTAGCTTCCGATCTATAATGAACTTGGTCATGAAAAACCTGCCCTATTGAACCATTTGACCTTATTTCTCTTATTGTAATTATTACACTTTCACTATTTGGCATATCTAATGAAAATATTGTATTCACATTTGAACTTTGTATATTCTCCTCCTCATTAATACCATTACTAATTACAATATTTATTGTAGTCCATTCTTCAACAGGAGTTCCTGCAACTATAGACTGAGATATAACATTTCCCTGTTCTATTGTATCTGAATACTCATAGTTTATAGAACCAACTGTTAAATTTGCTCCTTCAATAGTTTTTACAGCATCACCCTCATTTAAATTGTATAAATCTGGAACAATAGTATTATTTTCACTACTTTCATCTTCTGTAGTTGATACAACAATATTAACATATGAAGAAATATCTAATTGAATTCCAGGTTGTGGATCTTGATCTATAATATATCCATCTTCGACTTTTTCTGAATATTTAAAAGTCACTTTTCCTATATTTAAACCAACTTTTTCTAATGATTTCTCAGCATCATCTTTTGACATTCCAACAAGATCTGGAACTGTAACTTTTTTTCCTTTACTAACAGTAAGTTCAACTAAATCTCCTTTTTTACCTTTTGTTTTAGCTTTTGGAGCTTGTTTTATTACTTTACCTTCAGATACCGTTTCATTCTCCTCATATTTTTTTACAATTGGATTAAATCCTGCATTTTTTAAAATTTCAATTGCATCATCTTCATCTATATCTACAACAGCTGGTATAGGTATTCCGTCTTTATATGGAGAAAAAAAAGAATAAACTGTATGAACAAAAAATATAAATAATATAACAATACCTGTAAAAAATAAAGACTTTTTTATTATTCTTTTTCTTTTTAAGGAATTTATTTTTTTTATCTGTTCTTTTCTTTTTTCAGTATTTTTATTATTTATATATACATTTTTTTTAGGATTTTCCTCTTTAATTTTTTCAATTTTTATTGTTTCAGTTGGTGATGTAAAATTTGATTCACCATTATAATTTTTGTCTTTTAAAGCTTTTATCAATTCTAAAGAATTTTGAAATCTATCCGACGGTTTTTTTGATAAAAGTTTAATAATTATTGAATTTAATTTTTCATCTAAATTAGGATTTATTTTCTTAGGTTCAACTGGTTCATCTTGAATATGCATTATTGCAATACCAACTGAGTTATCTGCATCAAAAGGCACTTTCCCTGTAGCCATTTCATACATTACCACTCCTAATGAATATAAATCACTTTTTTCATCAACAAATTTTCCTTTTGCTTGTTCAGGAGATATATAATGAACTGTACCAAGTATTGAATTGGTATATGTAATTGTAGCATTTGAAGAAACTCTAGCAATCCCAAAATCAGTAACTTTTAATTTATTGTCACTTGCCATAAGAATATTTTGTGGCTTTATATCCCTGTGTATAATGCCATTACTATGCGCAGCATTTAATGCACTTGCAATTTGTATAGAGAAATTTTCAATTTCTTCATTTGATAATATTTTCTTCTCATCTATATATGATTTTAAGGTTATCCCTTCAATAAATTCCATTACAATATAGTATATATTTTTTCCATTTATAATATCTTGACCTATATCATATACATTTACAATATTTATATCTGAAAGTTTTGCAGCTGATTGTGCTTCATTATTAAATTTTCTTAAAAATTCATCATCCTCACTGAACTGATCTTTTAAAACTTTAATGGCAACTATTCTTTTTAAAACTGTGTCTTCAGCTTTATATACCTTTGCCATTCCTCCAAGTCCAACTTGCTTAATGATCTTATATCTATTACCTAATTTTATATTCTCCATCTTTACCTCATTAAGATTGTTGTGATTGTAATATTATCATGCCCACCATTTTCGATAGCAAGATCAACTAAATTGCTGGAAATTTCTTCTGAACTTTTGTTTTTAGATACAATTTCAATTATTTCTTTTTCACCAACTTCATCAGTTAAACCATCTGTAACTAATAAAATAATATCATTTTTTTGCATTTCAAAAGAAATGCTATCTATCTTTATTTTACTTTCGCTTCCTACTGCTCTTGTAATTGTATTTTTATTTTTATAATTTTTTGCTTCTTCAGGTGTTAAACTTCCACTATCAAGTAAATCATTAACCAATGAGTGATCTCTTGTGATTTGTTTTAAAGTGTTATCTCTAAATAAATAAGCTCTTGAATCTCCAATATGTGAAAAATGTAAAAGATTTTTATCAACATCTATACAAACGCAAACTACTGTAGTTCCCATGAGTGAATATTCTTCATTCTTTTTTGATTCTTCATATACTTTTGTATTTGAATATGATAGTGCATCTTCCTGAAGATTATATAAATTATCGCTATCATTTTCTTCTATAAATCTTAAAAATGAATTCACAGCAAGCTTGCTTGCAATCTCACCACCTTTATATCCACCCATTCCATCTGCAACAATAAAAAACCTATTTTTCCCTTTTTTCACAGACCCATAATAGTCCTGATTATCGTGCCTTACTTTGCCTATATTAGAAATTGAACTATATTCCATTTTTTTCCTCATATTTATTTCTTAACTGACCACAACTTGCATTAATATCTTTTCCCATAGATTTTCTAATTGAAACATTCAACCCCAATTTTGTAAGTTTATTTGCAAAATTATTTGTAGAAATTAAGTCAGACTTATAATTTTTGAATTCTTTGATAGGATTAAGTGTTATTAAGTTTAT
>JALEKO010000008.1 GCA_022769085.1 Peptoniphilaceae bacterium | reverse complement strand
TAATAAGTATTAATATAAAAATTAAATATTTAATTATTCATCTAAATCCACATTAATTTCTGTTTGCTCTGAAATTTCTTTTCCCTTTTCTTGATTAAAAGAATCTTTTATTTTTTGAGAAATTTCATTTAACAATTCTTCATTTTCTGCTAAATAATTTTTAATTTTTTCTCTTCCCTGTCCAAGTCTTTCACCATTATAGCTATACCATGATCCTGATTTTTCAACAATATCCATATCAACAGCCATATCGAGTATAATGCCAGATTTTGAGATTCCAGTTCCATACATTATATCAAATTCCACAACTTTAAAAGGTGGTGCTAATTTGTTTTTTACAACTTTAACTCTTGTAGAATTTCCTATAATATTATCTCCATCTTTTACAGCACCAATTCTTCTAATATCAAGTCTTACTGAAGCATAAAATTTTAATGCTCTTCCGCCTGTTGTAGTCTCAGGAGAACCAAACATTGTGCCAACTTTTTCTCTAAGTTGATTTATAAAAAGAACTGTACAATTCGTTTTGTTTATTACTCCTGTAAGCTTTCTTAAAGCTTGACTCATAAGCCTTGCTTGGAGACCTATGTGACTATCGCCCATTTCTCCCTCAATTTCAGTTTTAGGTACAAGTGCTGCCACTGAATCAACAACAACTAAATCTACTGCTCCAGATCGTACTAAACTTTCAGCAATATCAAGACCCTGTTCACCTGTGTCAGGCTGAGAAAGTATTAGGTTATCAATGTCAACACCAAGCTTTTGTGCATAATAACTATCTAGTGCATGTTCTGCATCAATAAATGCACATGTACCGCCTAATTTTTGATCTTCGGCTATACAATGTAAAGCTAAAGTTGTTTTTCCTGATGATTCAGGACCAAACACTTCAACTACCCTTCCTCTTGGAAGTCCACCAACTCCAAGTGCCAAATCCAGGTTTAATGCTCCTGTAGGAATTGCATCTATTTCTACTTTGGGTGCATCTCCCATTCTCATTATTGAGCCTTTACCATATTTTTTTTCAATAGCTTTAAACGCTTGACTTAAAGCTTTTTCCTTTTCTGTATTATCCATCAAGATCTCCTTTAAATATTATGCAAATCTAATACATTTTTATTTTTAATCAAATAATCAATTCCTGATAGAATTGTCAGAATTACCGCTAAATAAAAAACTATCATATCTAAATTAAATGGAAAATCAAAATTTAAAAGTAACATCGTAATAGCTATTGACTGTGTCATTGTTTTTGCTTTTCCATATATACTTGCTGCTATTGTAACATTATTTCCTGCTGCAATTGTTCTAAAACCTGTAATAATTAATTCTCTGGATATTATTACTATAACTGCCCATGATGGAATATCGTTAGATACTGTTAATAACACAAAGGCTGATATAGTTAATATTTTATCTACAAGAGGATCTAAAAATTTACCAAATGTTGTAACTAAATTTCTACTCCTTGCTAAATGTCCATCTAGCGCATCTGTTGATGCTGCTATCACAAAAACTAATGCTGCTAAATTATATGCTTTTCCCATAAGTATGTATATAACTACAAATATAGGAACTAAAACAAGCCTTGAAATTGTAACTTTATTTGCTATGTTCATTATTTTTTCTCCATTGCTCAATATTTTCTTTACTTACAAGTACTTTTCTTGGTTTACTACCCTCATAGCCACCAATTATTCCTTTTTTTTCTAAAATATCAATAAGCCTTCCTGCTCTTGCATAACCAATTCTAAGTTTTCTTTGAAGAAGTGACACTGATGCAGTCTTCTCTGATATTATTATATTAATTGCTTCATCAAGATGTTCATCTGAATCTTCATTCTCATTATTAAATTCTTCTTTTACATTATCTTCTATTTTTTCAATAACTTCATCATTATATTGTGATTTATTCTCTGTCTTTATCTTACTTACAACTCTAATCACTTCCTGATCACTTACAAATGCACCTTGAATTCTTAAAGGTTTCATTCTATCAGATGCTGCAAAAAGCATATCTCCATTTCCAAGTAATTTTTCTGCCCCTGCCTGATCTATTACAGTTCTTGAATCAATTTGGCTTGATACTGCAAATGATATTCTTGATGGAATATTAGCTTTAATTGTTCCTGTTATTACATCGACAGTAGGCCTTTGCGTTGCAATTATAAGATGTATTCCACAAGCTCTTGACTTTTGAGCCAATCTTGTGATGTAATCTTCGACATCTTTACCACTTACCATCATTAAATCAGATAACTCATCTATTATTATTATTATATAAGGTAGTTCTTCTTGGCTTATGTCATTCTCAAATCTCTTTCTATAAGAAGAAATATCTCTTACACCTTTCTCTGAAAAGATCTTATATCTTCTATCCATTTCTTTTATTGCCCAAAATAATGCTCCAGATGCTTTTTTAGGATCTGTTATAACAGGCATTATTAAATGTGGAATTCCGTTATAAACACTTAATTCAACCATTTTTGGATCTACTAAAATAAGTTTTACTTGATCAGGAGAAAATTTATATATTATACTCATAATAATTGTATTAATACACACAGACTTTCCTGCCCCAGTAGCACCAGCTATTAGTAGATGAGGTGTTGAAGTTATATCAGATACAATAGGTTTCCCAGAAATTGATTTTCCTAATGCAAAAGGAATTTTTGCTTTTGAATTAATGAACTCATCGCTCATAAATATTTCTTTTAAACCTACAATTGATTTTTTTTCATTTGGTACTTCTATTCCAACATGTGGCTTTCCAGGAATTGGAGCTTCTATTCTAATATCATTGGATGCAAGCGAAAGTGCTAAATCATCTGATAAATTAACTATTCTACTTACTTTAACACCCTTTTGTGGTTTAAGTTCAAATGACGTAATTGTTGGTCCTACATTTACTTGAACTACTTTTGACTTTATTGCAAAACTTTGAAGAGTTTCTTCAATTTTTTGAGCTTTCATTGATATTTCTTTATCATCGATAAATAAGCTGTTTTTTCTATCATCTAATAAATCTATTGATGGAAATGAATAATTATCATATTTTTTCTTAAAGCTATTATTTATTTCTTCATATTCAATTTGTTTAGGTTCATATTTTACAATTGTCGGATTTTTTTCGGTATTTTCATCATAAAATTGTAAAATATCTTTATCTGTAAAATTTTCATTTTCTATTTCATTAGAATTATCAATAACGATTTTTTTTTCTTTATTGCTTTTATTTATCTTATCAAATATTTTTTTAAATAACAGTACAAAACTTAATATAATTTTCTTTAAAATATGAAAACTCTTCTCAAAAAATGACTTATATCCTAAATTAAAAATCTCAATAAAGGTTGAAATGGAAATTACAATAAGTAAAATCCATATTCCAACTACTCCAATGAATGATTTAATATAGAATGATAAAAACCCTCCTAAATAACCACCACTATTTAGAAAATTTCCATCTAACCTCTTTAGAGTTGATTTTAAAGATATATAAGCATATTCTTTACTTAAAAAAACTAAAATAGTCAAGAATAATATATATATAATAATTATTTTACGATATTTTACTTGAACTTTATTTCTTAAAAGTGGCATTAAAAAAGTAATAAACAAAATAATAGGAAAAATATATGCGCCAATTCCAAAAAATTTTATAAGCCCATTTCCAATTATTTTACCTAGATACCCAGTGTTAGAACTTACAGTTAAAATCATTAATAAAATAGAAATTATCATCATGAAAATACATATATTATTTATATTTATTTTATTATTTTTTTTCTTTTTATTTTTATAAATTCTTTTTCTATTTATATTTTTATTTGCCATCTATTAATTTTTCCATTAATCTTCAATTTTTTCTTCTTTTTTTAAAAGTTCTTTATGTGAAAGATTAATTCTTCCCTGTTTATCTACCTCTGTTACAATTACTTTTATTTCATCCCCAACACTAAGCACATCTTCAACTTTTCCTATTCTTTTGTTAGATATCTGTGATATATGCAAAAGTCCTTCTTTTCCAACGGCAATCTCTACGAATGCTCCAAAATTGACTATTCTAGAAACTTTTCCATCATAAATTTGACCAGCTTTTACATCCATAGCTATTGCTTCAATTAGTTTTATAGCTTTTTTGCCAGATTCAGTATCTAAAGCTGTAACTGTAATGTGGCCATTGTCTTCTGTTTCTATTTTTACACCTGTTTCTTCTATAATTCTATTTATTGTTTTTCCACCACTTCCTATAACATCTCTTACTTTATCCTCAGGAATATCAGTCGAAAATATTTTAGGTGCATATTTTGAAATTTCTTCTCTAGGTTTGTCTATTGCTGATTTTAAAACTTCTAAAATTTGTAATCTTGCTTTTTTTGCTTGTTCTAAAGCTATCTTTAAAATTTCTTCAGTTATTTGATCTATTTTTATATCCATCTGTAAAGCAGTTATTCCATCTTCTGTTCCAGCAACTTTAAAATCCATATCTCCAAGATGATCTTCAAGCCCTTGTATATCAGTAAGTACAGAATAATTATCACCTTCCATAATTAACCCCATAGCAATCCCTGCAACTGGTTTTTTTATTGGTACGCCTGCATCCATTAATGCAAGAGTTGATCCACAAATCGATGCTTGAGAACTAGAACCGTTTGAACTTAAAACCTCTGATACAACCCTAATAGTATAAGGAAATTCTTCTTTTGTAGGAAGAACTGGTATAAGTGCTCTTTCTGCTAATCTTCCATGACCAATTTCTCTTCTTCCAGGTCCTCTTAAAGGTCTTATATCGCCAACACTAAAAGGAGGAAAATTATATTGATGATAATATCTTTTTGTTATTTCCTCTTTATTCATTCCATCAATAATTTGTTCATCAGAAGGAGAACCTAATGTTGCAATAGACATAACTTGTGTTTGTCCTCTTTTAAATAAACCTGACCCATGTGTTCTAGGCAAAAGTCCTACTTCTGCAGATAAAGGTCTAATTTCATCAAGTTTTCTTCCATCGGCTCTTTCTTTATCTATAGAAATCATTTTTCTAACTTCTTGACCTTCAATATTATCGATGATTGTTTTTATATCATTTTCACTTTCAGGGAATTCTTCTGAAAATTTTTCCATTGCTTCTTCTTCAATTTTAGAAATATCATCCCCTCTTTCAGTTTTATCTGTAGTTTTTATTGCACTTTTTACTCTATCTCTATACTCATTTTCAACTTTTTCTCTTAATATATTATTTATCGGATCATGATCAAAATCCATTTTATCTTTTCCTATGTCATCAATTATTGTCTGAATAAAAGAACAAATAGATTTAATTTCTTCATGTGCAAGCATTATTGCTTCTAACATTTTTTCTTCTGAAAGAACATTTGCACCGCTTTCAACCATGTTAATTCCTTTTAAAGTTCCAGATACAGTTAAATCGAGTTCACTTTCTTCTCTTTGTTTTTGATTTGGATTTACAATTAACTCTCCATTAACAAGACCTACCGATACGCTTGCAACAGGTCCATTAAATGGAATATCAGATATTCCAAGTGCAATTGCTGCTCCAATAGTTGATAATGTATCTGGTTGATTGTCTTCATCTACAGAAAAAGGTGTAGAAATAACCTGAACATCATTTCTAAAATTTTCTGGGAAAAGTGGTCTTAACGGTCTGTCAAGTTGCCTTGATATTAAAGTAGCTTCATCACTCGCTTTTCCTTCTCTTCTTAAAAATCCACCTGGTATTTTGCCTACAGCATATAATTTTTCCTGATAATCACATGTTAAAGGAAAAAAATCAACTCCTTCTCTTGGCTTATCACTTCCAACAGCTGTGACAAGCAAAACTGTTTCTCCTTTTGTAATTAAACATTCACCATTTGTCTGCTCCGCTACTTTGCCAATTGTAACTTTAAAGTTACCACCTCTTTGTGAATTGTAAAAATACTCTTTTTCCATTATTTCTCCTATTTATAAAAAATGAGAGGCACTCGCACCTCAAAAAGAGTAGCAAACGCCCCTTGTTAATATTTATCCTCTGATATTTAATCTATCAATTAAATCACGATATCTTTCAAGGTCGTTTTTCTTTAAATAATTCAAAAGACCTCTTCTTCGACCGATCAATTTATACATTCCTCTTCTTGATGTAAAATCTTTCTTGTGAGTTTTTAAATGTTCGGTCAGCTCTCTAATTCTATATGTTATGAGTGCTATTTGAACCTCAGGTGAGCCTGTATCTCCTTCTTTTAATTGATACTCTTTAATAATTTCAGATTTTTTTTCATTTGATAACATTTTTAACCTCCGTTTATTCTAATTTGCCAAATACTTTGTATGAGTTGAGGGTTCTGCAAACAAAGTAATGGTACACATTTAATTATATTCTATTTATAAAAAATATCTATCTGTTTTTTAAACTTTTTATCATAATCTTAACATTATTCAAGTCTTTGTTCATTTGTTCAACTAATTTGTCAGCACTTTCGAATTCATAATCATTCCTCATAAATTCTAAAAATTGTATGGTGATTTTTTTTGCATATATATCCGAATTAAAATCAACTATAAATGTTTCAATTTTTTTTTCTTTATTTTCAAATGTTGGATTATTTCCAATATCTGTTAATCCATAATAAGATTTATTTTCAATAATAATCTTTGTAAAATAGACTCCATTTTTAGGAAGAGTATAATTAAAATCCGTATTTAAATTTGCAGTTGGAAATCCTAAAGTTCTTCCTCTTTGCTTACCCTTTATTACTGTTCCTGAAATTGAATAATTTCTTCCCAGTCTTTCATTTGCTTTTTTTATTTTTCCACTTCGTATAAGGCTTTTTATTTCGGTTGAATTTATTTTATGTCCATCTGAATTTTTTAGCGGAACAATTTTTGTTTTATAACCATAATATTCTTCATTTTCTTTCAAATAAGAGACATTCCCTTTTGCAAGATGCCCAAATTTATAATCTTCTCCTACTATAATATACTTAACATTAAGCCTTTCTATTAAGAATTTAGAAATGAATTCTCTTCTAGATAGAGATGAAAATTTTTCATCAAATTTAACTAAAACAAATGATTTTATTCCACATTCAACAAGTATATTTATTTTATCTGTTAATGATGTTAAATAATCGCCCTTTTGTTGCAGTAATTCTCTTGTGTTTTCTTTAAAAAGAAGCACTGAAGGTACAAGCTCATTTTCAAGTGAAATTTTAATAGTCTCATTCATAAGAGACATATGTCCTCTATGCAATCCATCAAAATTTCCAAGTGCAATTGCTTTTGGATTAAAATCATTTTCATCTTTATCTAAATCGATAATTCTTATTCGATTATTGCTCATAAAACACCTTTTTCATACTTAAAATATTGTTGCAAATTTCACCTATTCCTATAAAAATATTATTACAATATATTTTATATTCTCCAGATTCATATTCTATATTTATTTTAACACCATTTATAAGTTTTTTAAGATAAATATTACTAAAATTTATTTTTTTAAATCCAATTAAGCTTTCATCAATAGATATTATTTTTGACAATAAATAATTTTCTGTTAATGTTTCTATATCAGAAGAGTCTATTGAATTTTCAAGTTTAAATTTTCCAACTTTTGTCCTTACTAAATTTTTAAGATATGCAAATGTCGATAATTCTTCACCTAAATCATCAACCAAAGATCTTATATAAGTACCCTTAGAACAGGATACTTCAATTTTTGCAAATGGAAATTTAAAATCTAAAAGTTTAATATCATATATTGTAACTTTTCTAGGATTTCTATTAACTTCAACACCTTCTCTTGCAAGTTCATAAAGTTTTTTTCCATTTCTTTTTAAAGCTGAATACATAGGTGGAACTTGATATATTTCACCTATGTAATTTTTTAAAGCTTGCAAAAAATCATTTTGATCAATAACTTTATCAGATGTTGATATTACTTTCCCTGAATAATCTAATGTGTCAGTTTTTTTACCAAATTCAATTTCTGCAACATAAGTTTTTCCCTGATTCATTATATAATCACTTATTCTTGTTGCTTTACCAATTACCACAGGTAAAATCCCAGATGCTTCTAAATCAAGAGTTCCAGTATGACCCGCCTTAATTTTTAATTTTTTCTTAATCTTACTGACAACTTTCTGTGAACTTATCCCTTTTTCTTTATTTACTACTATAACTCCGTCATTCATTAGAGATCCTTAACTATTTTTCTTATTTTTTTAAGAGCATTTTCTTCATTTGTTTTTATTTCAAATCCGCTAGCTCTTTTATGACCTCCGCCTCCATTGTCTCTTGCGACTTTTGAAACATCAAAGGTATCATCTTTTGATCTCATGCTAACTTTATATTCTTCATTTATAATATCTTCTTTTAAAATAGTGCTTAATTTAACTCCATCTATATCCCTAAGTATATTTACAATTGGATCTGTATCAGACATAGTTCTATTATATTTTTTTACAAATTCATCACTTATATAGAAAAAAACTTTACTATTATTGTCATAAAATTCAGCTTTTTTTACCGCTTCTGATTCCATTAAAAGTTGATTATATGATTTTTTCTGATATAAATTTTGGTAAATGTTTTGAGAATCAGCATTCATTTCAATTAAATTTCCTGCAACATTCATTGTATCTTTTGTAACATTTTCATACATAAATCTACCTGTGTCTGTAACAATTCCTGTAAAAAGAAGAGAAGAAATATCTTTATCAAAATCTATATTCAAAAATTTAATAATTTCATACACGAGTTCACAGGTTGATGATGAATTTTCATAAATGATACTTAAATCTCCATTTATTCCACCCTTTACATGGTGGTCTACAACAATGGTATTTTTAGCATTTTTAAAAAGTTGATCTGCTATTGAAATTCTATCAAGCTCTGAACAGTCCAATGTTATAAACAAGTCAAAAATATTTTCTTTTAATGCATCAAAATCTTCATATAAATCTTTATTTTCTATAAAATCAAGATATTCAGGTATTTGAGAATTTTTAATTACATGAACATCTTTTCCAATTTTTTTTAATGCTAAGCATAGAGAAAATGAAGATCCTAATGCATCTCCATCTGGATTAACATGTGTAGCTATTGCAATAGATTTGCTACCTTCAATTAAATACTTTAATTTTTCTAGCTTTTTTTTATCAATCATTAAAATCTCCAAATTTCTTATGATTTTCATGATCTTTTTCAATAGTTTCCTCTATTAGCTTATCCATATATATTCCATGTTCTATGGATATATCTTCTTTGAATCTAAATTCTGGCATTGATCTAAGCCTCATTCTTTCACCTATTAAATTTTTTATGAATCCTTTAGCTTGATTTAAAGCTTCCATAACTTCTTTTCTATTATCTTCATTCCCTAAAACAGAAACGTATATATCAGCATATGAAAGATCATTTGTAACATCTACTTCTGTAACTGAAACGATATTTTTAACTGTAAGTCTAGGATCATTAATATCTTCCCTTATTATTTTAGAAATTTGTTTTTGCATTTCAGTTGATATTTTTTGAGTTCTTCTTTTATTCATATTTTGATCTCTTTTTATTTCAACCAAGTTATAAGCTTCAAATTCATCTCCGACTTTTATATCATTAAAGTTATTAAGACCAACTCCGCCTTCAAAACCTTGATTTAATTCTTTTACATCATCTTTAAATCTTCTCATAGATGATACATCTCCATCATAGATGATTATGTTGTCTCTTATAAGCCTGATTTTTGCATTTCTTATAAGTTTTCCATCTGTAACTTGTACTCCTGCAACAATTCCTGCACCTGGTACCTTGAAAGTTTCTTTTACTTCTGCTCTTCCAAGAGTCTCTTCTTTGTATTTTGGTGCTTCTAAACCTTTTACAGCATTTTCTATATCTTCTATAGCTTCATAGATTACACTATAAGTTCTTATATCTACACCAGTTTCTTTTGCTTGTTGCATTGCACCAATTGTTGGCCTGATATTAAATCCAATGATAATAGCATTTGATGCTTGTGCTAATAATACATCAGATTCTGTTATTCCTCCAACAGCAGCACGTATAACAGAAATTTTAACCTCTTCGCTTGATAATTTAGATACAGAATTTTCAACAGCATCAAGTGTTCCTTTTACATCTGTTTTTATTATTATATTTAAAACTTTTATTTTACCAGATTGTATTTCTTCATATAAGTTATCAAGATTTAAGCTATTTTTTTGTTTAAGATGTTCTTCTCTTTTTTCCTGTGCAGCTTTTGTAGCAAATTCCCTTGCCGTTTTTTCATCATCTACTGCATAAATATGATCTCCAGCTTCAGGTACTTCAGATAGTCCAAGTACTTGAACTGGTATTGATGGACCTGCACTTTCAACCACATCTCCGTTAAAATCAAACATCGCCCTTATTCTTCCGTTTGATGAACCTGATACCACATAATCTCCTGTATTTAAAGTTCCTTTCTGAACAAGAACTGTAGCTTCTGTTCCTCTTGTTTTATCAAGCTGTGCCTCTACAACTATTCCTACAGCATTTCTATTTGGATTTGCTTTTAAATCTTGCATTTCAGCAACAAGTAATACCATTTCTAAAAGTTCATCAATTCCTTTTCCGGTTTTTGCCGATACTTCTACCATTATTGTATCGCCACCCCAACTTTCTGGAACAATTCCATGTTCCATTAGCTGTTGCATAACTCTTTGAGGATTAGCATCAGGTTTATCCATTTTATTTACAGCAACAATAATAGGAATATCTGCAGCTTTTGCATGGTCAATAGCTTCAATTGTTTGTGGCATAACACCATCATCAGCAGCAACAACAAGAATTGCAATATCTGTAGATTTTGCACCTCTTAGTCTCATTTCTGTAAAAGCTTCATGACCTGGAGTATCTAAAAAAGTAATGTCATGTCCATTATAATTTACAATACTTGCTCCAATATGTTGGGTTATTCCACCAGCTTCCCCTTTTGTAACACGAGTTTTTCTTATATAATCAAGAAGAGAAGTCTTACCATGATCTACATGACCCATTACTGAAACTACTGGGGCTCTTTGTACCAAATCATCTAAATCATCCTCATAGTCTAACTCTTTTCTCTGTCTTTGATTCTCATCCAATTTTTCTTCAATTTTAATTTGTTTGTCAAAATCCAAAGCTATTAATTCTGCAGTTTCAAAATCTATTTGGTCATTTAATCCTGACATTACTCCATTTTTAATTAATGCTTTTATAACGTCCATTGAATTTATATTTAAAATATTTGAAAATTCTGTTACAGTCATAGATTCAGGAACTTCTATTACTCCATCATTAATTATTTTTTTATTATTGCTGTTATTCATATTTTTCTTTTTTTTATCTTTTTTCTTCCTTTGTTTTTTCTTATTATTTTGGTTCTTCTTTCTTTGATTATTATCTTTCAATAACTCATCAGTTTTCTTTGATAAGTTGTTCTTAGTATTTGATATATCATCTTTTTTATCTTGTATATTAATTTCAATTTTTGACTTGTCTTTTTTCTCTGTAATATCGTCTTTTTTTCCATTTTTATTGGAATTATTTTTTATTTCATCTAGATATTCTTTTACAAGTAAAAGATCATCTCCTGAAATTGACGACATATGGCTTTTTATTCCTAAAGAAAATTCTTTGTTTAATATTTCAATCATTTCTTTAGATTCAAGGTTATATTCTTTTGCTAAAATATAAATTCTCACTTTTTCAGACATTCAATCACCTCATTTTTCTACATAAGCTTCTATCTCCTCATAAACTGAATCATCTATTTTGGTTTTAAAAATCTTATCTAATTTTTTTGTCTTTTTTGCTTTTTCTAAACATTCAACACTTCTGCATATATAAGCTCCTCTACCATTTTTCTTACCTGTAGGATCGACACTTATTCCTTCTTCTTTATTATTTACTATTCTAATTAAATCTTTTTTAGGTTTATTTTCTGCACAAATAACGCATTTTCTAATAGGTATTTTCTTCTGTTTCATTTTCTTCTATGTCCTTCTCATTATCCAAAGGATCTTTTTCTTCTAAATTTTTTTCTCCATCATCTTCTTTATCAACGTTTAATTGTAAAATTTCATCTATCTCTTCTGGTGAAAGTTTATCAAATTCTTCCTGACTTTTTATGTCAATTTTCCAACCTGTAAGTTTTGCAGCTAATCTTACATTTTGTCCTTCTTTTCCAATTGCAAGTGATAGTTCATCATCTTTTACAACTGCAAGTGCTTGGTTTTTTCTATCATTCTTTAAAACTTTCACAACTTGAGCTGGATTTAATGCATTTGTAACAAATATTTCTATATCTTTATCATAGTTTACTATATCTATTTTTTCATCTCTAAGTTCACTTACAATTGCATTTACTCTATTACCTTTATATCCTATACAAGAACCTATTGCATCAATTTCCTTGTCATTTGAAAAAACAGCTATTTTTGTTCTGCTTCCAGCTTCTCTTGATACTTCATATATTTCAACATCTCCTTGCATAATTTCAGGAACTTCAAGTTCAAAAAGTCTTACTACCAATCCTTTATCAGCTCTTGATAAAATTATTTGAGGCTCTTTTGTAGTATTTTTTACTTCTTTAATATAAAGTTTAAGCCTATCATTTATTTGATAATTTTCGGATTGTACTTGTTCTCTAAGTGGCATTATTCCTTCAATTTTCCCCAAATTAAAGTAAACATTATGATTATCGATTCTCTGAACTTGCCCTGTTATTAGTTCATGTTCTTTTCCTAGATACTCTTCATAAATACTATCTCTTTCTGCATTTCTTATTTGCTGAATAACAATATTTCTGGCAGTTTGTGCAGCAACTCTACCAAAATTTTTAGGTTCAATTTTTATTCTTATAAAATCGCCTATTTTGTACTTTGAATTCAAATTTTTTGCATCATCAAGAGAAATTTCAAGCACATCATCAAGTGCCTGATCTACAACTTCCTTTTTTGAAAAAACCGAAATTTCTCCACTATCTTTATTTATTGTTATTTCAACATTTTCATGGTTATCATAATTTTTTTGATAACTCTTTACAAGCCCTTTTTCAAGTGCATCCAAGATAAATTCTTTTGTTACACCCTTTGACTTTTCTATTTCTTCAAGTGCGGATATAAAATCCTTATTCATTTATTCTCTCCTTTAAAATTCTATTGCCACTTTTGCACTTACCAAATCTTCTAATTTTACTTTTATATCTATATTGTCACTATCTTTTTTGAAAATTATAGTTTCTTCTTCAAATTTTAGAAATCTTCCAATGAATTTTTCTTTATTTTTTATTTTTATTTCTAATAATTCTTTTTTATTTCTTTCAAAATCTCTTTTACTTTTTAAAGGTCTATCTAAATCAGGAGAAGAAACCGATAAGTAATAAAACTCATTTATCAAATCAAGTTCGTCTAATTTGGGGTCAAGATACTTGCTTACATATTCACAATCATCAATTGTTATTCCATCTTCTTTATATATGTAAAAAGTTAAAAGTTTTTTTCCATTTTCTTTTCCATATTCAACATCAACAAGTTCATAACCTAACTTTTCTATCTGCTCATCAAACTCATTTTTAAGTTTTTGTTCAATATTTGTCAAATTTTTCTCCTTATCTCTTTAGAATATAAAATTAAGAGTGGAAAGTCCACTCTTAATTTAATTCTACTGTTATTAGCCATTTTTTCAATTTTTATGTTAAATAAAACAATACTCTATTAAAAATCAAAAAAACTTATTTGATTTGATTCTTGCATTCCATTTAAAATTCCTAATTCTTTTAATGAATTAATTGCATTCTTATTTAAGCATGTTCTTTTATTCAAGTCTTCAACTGAAATAAATTCAGATTTTTTTCTCTCTTGAGAAATATCATATGCCATTGCTGTTGAAACAAAATCAACTGCAGCTAAAGGAGGAAGTATATCATTGTTTTCAGTTATTAAAAATTTTACTGGGTCTGATTTATAAATATCTGCATTTATAATATTTATATCTCTAGCATACATTTCCTCTGCAACTTCAAGTACCGATTTATTTCCCTTTTCATTTTGTGTCAAATCATACCTTGAATTCATTTCTTCTAAGGTGTTTGTAATAAAACTTAAACCCTTCATTATTGTCGAATAACTAAAATCATTTAGTTTTGTAGTAAAATATGTTGCATAAAAAGCTTGTGGATAATAAACTTTATAATATGCTATTCTATAACTCATTAAACAATAAGCCACAGCATGAGCTTTAGGAAAAAGATAAGAAATTTTTAAGCATGAGTCAATATACCATTGAGGGATATTTGATTCATGCATTTTTTGTATCTGTTCTTCAGACAATCCCTTACCCTTTCTAACTGCCTCCATTATATCAAATGCTGTCTTTTTATCCATTCCCTTTTGTATTAATGAAATCATTATGTCATCTCTTGTTGATATAATCTCATCAAAAGTTGCTGTTTTATTTGTGATTAAATCTTCTGCATTGCTATTCCATACATTTGTTCCATGTGATAAACCAGAAATTCTTGTCATTTGTGAAAATTTTTCAGGATAAGTTTCTCTTAACATTCCCCTAACAAAACTTGTTCCGAATTCTGGAATTCCAAGCGTGCCTATATTATTATTCGAAAAATCATGTTTTATATTTAATGGCTTTGTAGAATTAAATATATTCATTACATTTTGATCATCCATTTTTATATTAAGTGGGTCAGTATGCGTTAAATCTTGTAAATTTCTTATAATAGATGGTACATCATGACCTAATAAATCAAGTTTTAAAATTACTCCATGCATCATATTGTAAGTAAAATGAGTTGTTAAAATTCCACTTGAAGAATCATCTGCAGGATATTGAACTGGTGTAAATTCAAATATTTCATTTTCTCTTGGAACAATCATAAGTCCCCCAGGATGTTGACCTGTAGTTCTTTTTACCTCATCAAGCCCCCTCTGGTATTTCCTTATTTGAGCCTGATTTAAGTTTAGGTTATTTTTTTCCATATATTTCTTTATAAAACCATATGCAGTATTTGATTTTATAGTTCCTATAGTACCAGCTCTAAAAACTTTTCCTTTTCCAAATATTTCTTCTGTATATTTGTGAATTGTAGGCTGATACTCGCCTGCAAAATTAAGATCTATATCTGGTTCTTTATCTCCATTAAATCCTAAAAATACTTCAAAAGGTATATCATGGCCATCTTTTTTCATTTCACTTCCACATACAGGACATTTTTTATCAGGAAGATCAATTCCAGCACCAAAAGATCCATCTGTAATAAACTCGCTATGTTTACATTCTGGGCAAACATAATGAGGTGAAAGTGGATTAACTTCAGTTATACCAGACATTGTGGCGACAAATGAAGATCCAACTGACCCCCTTGAACCTACAAGATAACCGTCATGATTTGATTTTTCAACTAATTCTTTTGCAATAATATAAAGAACTGCATACCCATTTCCTATTATTGAATTTAGCTCTTTTTCAAGCCTATCTTTAACAATTTTTGGTAAATCGTCTCCATAAATTTCTCTTGCACGATTATAAGTTGTTTGTCTAAGTTTTATATCTGATCCATCAATAGTAGGTGGAAAAGTCCCTTTTGGAATTGGTCTTACAGAATTTATTTTTTCTGCAATTTTCCAAGTATTATATATTACTATTTCTTTTCTCTTATCTTCACTAAAATACATAAATTCATTCATCATTTCAGATGTTGATCTTAAATAATAAAGTGGATGGTTTTCTTCTTTGTAACCTATGAATTGACCTTTATGTAATATATTTCTTAATACATAATCATTTTTTTTAAGATAACGAACTCCACCAGTTGCTACTACTAATTTTCCTTTTTTTTCGCCTATTTCTAATATTTTTTTATTTATTTCTATTATCTGATTTTCATCCAAAAAGTCTCCACTTTCTATTTCATCTTTAAATATTGAAAGAGGCTCTAACTGATAAAAATCAAAAAAATCAGCAACTTTATTGATTATTTTTTCTGGATATTCATTTTTTATAGCTCTAAAAAGAAGACCTTCATGGCCTCCCGATCCTATTAATATTCCATTTCTGTATTTTTCAATAACAGAAAAAGGTGTCTTTGCTTCATAATTAAAATAATTCATCCTTGATTGAGAAATTATTTTATATAAATTTTCAAGTCCTTCTTTACCATCTGCAAATACTAATGTACTAAAATCTTCATGTTTTGATTTTGGATAATCTGTATCTATTTTATTAATGTTTTTCAAGCTAAAATTTTTATTATATTTTAGTTTTTCAAGCAATTTAATAAAAATTTGCGCTGTTGCTTTTGCATCATCGCTTGCTCTATGATGATTAAAAGAATCTACTTGGAGTTCTCTTGCTACTTTATCTAATGTAAATTTCTTTAGATTTGGTAATAATGCTCTTGATAATTGAAGAGTATCAAAATAAACTGGGTTAAAATCTATTCCATTACATTTTGCATTGTATCTTATAAAGCCAATATCAAAGTCAGCATTATGTCCTACAAAATATGCATCTTTTGAAAAATTTAAAAATCTTGGAAGAACCTTATCAATTGTTTCTTTATCAGAAACCATTTCATTTGTAATTCCTGTTAAATCAATAATTTTTTCTGAAATTATTTTTTCTGGATTTACAAGTTCATTAAAAACTTCAGTTATTTTACCATCATGAATTCTTACTGCTCCAATTTCAGTTATTTTATCAAAATATTTTTTTAACCCAGTTGTTTCTATATCAAATACTACAAAATCTTTATTTTCTTCAATATTATTATCTTTAGATAAATTTGTCATTATTCTATAATCATCATCTACAAGTAATAACTCAGAACCTGATAAAACTTTTATTCCTTCTGAATCATATTTATCAAAAATTTCAGGAATTGCCTGAACAGAACAAGTATCAGTTATTCCAACCGCTTTCATATTCCAAGTTTTAATTCTTGATAAAAGTTCATCACTATCAACAAATCCATCTTGATTTGTCATTTTTGTATGTATTTCTAACTCGACTCTTTTTTCAGGATAATTGTCTAATTCTTTTACTTCCTCTACTTGTTTAAAAGCATTTATAAAAAACAAATTTTCTTTATCAAAATTATCATATCTTAAAGAGCCTTGAGCTGAAATAGTAATTCCGTTTTTAAAGTTTTCAAATTTTTTTTCATCTTTTTCTTTGACAAACACTTTGCAGCCAACTACATCTGAAGAATCTTCCAAATCAAATTTATATATTTTTAAATCTTTAGATGTAGATGTTATATTGAAATCAAATACTTTTCCAATAATCTGTGATTGTATATCTTGTGTTTTATACAAATCTTCGATTGTTATTGTATTTAGCTTCTTATCTCTTCCAAAAGAAGAGCCATTATGTTCAATATTATTATTTTTATAATCACGTTTTTTTTCATTTGTTTTATTTTCAATTGCTTTTTTTATCTCTGTCTTTATTATTTCTTCTTTTTCTTCTAATTTTTTTGAAGATTTTGATAAATCTAATTTTTGAAATTCTTTATAACTTATATTTAATTTTGTAAAATTTAATTTTTCTTGTAATTTTTTTTCTTGTAAATCATTTAATTTATTTTGTGATCTTATTGTTAAAAATGTAGTATTTTTTTCTTCATCATATATAACTTCATCTACATAAAATTTTCCAATTTCAACATCTATAAGTTTTGAAATATCAAAGTGCATTATTTACTCTCTTCTATAGCTTTAATAAGCGTATCTATAATTTCATCTTCTTTGACTTTCTTTATAATTTCACCATTTTTAAATAAAAACCCTATTCCATTTGAAGCTGCAATACCAAGATCTGCTTCTTTAGATTCACCAGGACCATTTACTGGGCAACCCATTATAGCTACTTTTATATCTTTTTTTATATCTTTTGTTTTTATCTCAACTTCTTTTACAATTTTTTTCAAATCAACTGTAGTTCTTGAACATGTTGGACATGAAACTATATCTATTCCGTCTTTTCTAAGATTTAATGATTTTAATATTTCTTTTCCAACTCTAATTTCTTCTAAAGGATCGCCTGTAATTGAAACTCTAATTGTATCGCCAATACCTTCAGATAAAAGTGTTCCTATTCCTATTGAAGATTTTACAGTGGATGAGAAAAAAGGCCCTGCTTCTGTAACACCTATATGTAAAGGGTAATCACAAAGTGTAGAAATTTTTCTATTTACCTCTATCATTGTATTAACAACGCTTGATTTTATTGATATTGCAATATCAAAAAATCCCATCTCTTCCAAAACTTTTACTTCATCCATAGCTGAAAAAACTAAGCTATTAACATTTACACCATTGTATTTTTCTATCTGAGACTGATGAACTGACCCAGAATTTACTCCTATTCTTATTGGAATTTTATATTCTTTACATTTTTCAACTACTAATTTAACTTTATCAACTGAGCCAATATTTCCAGGATTTATTCTAAGTGCATCACATCCACCTTCTACAGCTGCTATTGCTAATTTATAATCAAATTGAATATCCGCTATAAATGGTAAGTTTGTTCTTTTTTTTATTTCTTTTATAGCTTTTGCATCCTCAAATGAATTAACTGCAGATCTTGAAATATCACACCCAGCTTTTTCAAAATCATTTATTTGGCTTACTACTGAATCTATATTTGAAGTTTTCTCTGTTGTCATTGTCTGCACTGTTATAGGGAAGCCACCTCCTATAGGTACATTTCCAACCATCAATTTTTTTGTTTTTTTCATTTTTCTCCTAAAATAAAGTTACAATATCTTTTATAGAAACGATTAAAATAAGTCCTAATAAGAAAATAAAACCTGCTGTATTAATTGCAATAGATATTTTTTTATTTACTTTTTTTCCACTTATCATTTCAAAAAGTGATTCTAAAATTTTTGATCCATCTAACGCAGGTATTGGTAATAAATTAAAAAATCCCAAATTTACGCTTATATATCCTAAAAAATATAATAAGTTAAAAAATCCCTCATTGGCCTGTTCTCCTAAAACCTTTATTACCCCTATTGGTCCTGAAAGAGAAGATAATTTAAGTTTACCAGTTATAAGACTAAAAATTGTCTTTACAAGTAGAATACTCATCTTCCATGTTTCTTTAATACCTTCTTTTATCGACCTAATAATTCCTTCTTTTTTTTGAGAGGCATATATTCCTAATAAAGGACTTCCTGTTGAAAAATCAGCATTAACTTCATATTGCTTTTCTTTTTTTATTTTTCCATTCTTTAATACAGTAATTTCTACTTGTTTATTTCTTGAATTTGTAGAATAAAAATCATTTAAATATTTAGATATATCAGCAAATTCTTTTATCTTATTATTGTTAACTGAAATGATTTCATCTCCTATTTCAATTCCAGATTTTAAAGCACTTGAATTTTCTGAAAATCCCCCAACTTCATTTGTTGAAACTCCCATATTAAATGCAACTATTGCAAAAACAATTATTGCAATAATAAAATTCATTGCAGGTCCTGCTAAAATTGTAAAAAATTTCTTATAAGACTTTGCATTCGTATAAGATGATGGATCATCGCTTTCATCATCTTCTCCTTCCATTGCACAATACCCGCCTATTGGAAAAAGATTTAACGAATAAAGCGTTTCTCCTTTCTGTTTAGAAAATATTTTAGGTCCCATTCCAACTGCAAATTCGTTTACTTTTATTCCTGAAATTTTTGCAACTATAAAATGTCCAAATTCATGAAATAAAACTAAACTCAAAAACATTATAAATGCTATTATTATTTTTACCATAAAACTCCTTGCATAACTGAAACATAATATATAATTGGGCTAATAAAAAGCATTGAATCAAATCTATCCATAATCCCACCATGCCCAAAAATTATATTTCCATAATCTTTAACTCCTGCTTGTCTTTTTATAAAACTTGCTACTAAATCACCAAATTGTGAAAAAATCGAACATATGGCAACAGAAATAATTAAGAACAAATAGTTTACTTTAAAATTAGTAATAATTGAATAAATTAAAACCAAAACAACTGACCCTACAATTCCGCCTAAAGAGCCTTCTATGGTTTTATTTGGACTTATTTTCTTTAGATTCTCAAACTTGTGTTTCCCAAAAGTCGAACCAAAAACATATGCAAATACATCACTTCCCCAAGCTATCATATAAAGAATCCAATGATAGTTAATATCTCTAATTCTTATTATATGGCTCATTAATACTGAAACATATAAAAGTAAAAATGTTGAAATTGCCAGGTCTTTAAAACTATATTTTTTTGAAAACAGCATTAATGTCATATTAAGCATTATAGAAATTACTATTATAAATGTATAAATCTCTGAGCTATCTAAGTATGCCGCAAACATAATTAGCAAATCAAAAACAATAGAATAAAAAAGAGGTATTTTATATCCCATATTTTTAACAGTTTTTGCCATTTCAAATATTGCTATAACAGAAAATATACCTATTCCAACTGTCAAAGTAAAATGTCCCATTAAAGTAAGAGTTATTAGTATTATTAAAATTCCAACTCCTCCAATTGTTCTCATTAAAAGTTTATTCATCAATACCCCCAAATCTTCTTTTTCTTCTGCTATATTCATCTAATGCTCTGCTAAATTCAAAAGTGTCAAAATCAGGCCATAAAACATCCGAAAAATAAAGTTCTGAATATGCACTTTGATATATTAAAAAATTACTGATTCTTTTTTCTCCGCCAGGTCTTATTAACAAATCTGGATCTGGAATATCTTTTGTATATAAATTATCGGATATTAATTTTTCAGTTATTTCATCTGCAGAATATCCAGAACTTATAATTTTTTTTATGGATCTTACAATTTCATCTCTTCCACCATAATTCAATGCAATATTTAAAATTAAACCGTTATTTTTTTCTGTTTTATTTACAGCATAAATAACTTTTTCCATTGTTTTTTGTGGTAAAACAGAAATATCCCCTAGTATTCTTAATTTTACATTTTCACTAAAAAGTTCATCAATTTTTTCATCAATAAATTTTACTAAAAGCATCATAATATAATCAATCTCTTTTTTTGATCTTTTCCGATTTTCTGTTGAAAATGCATACAATGTTAAATATTTTATACCTATTTTATCAGCATATTTTACAATACTTATAACATTTTCCGAGCCAACTTTGTGACCATAACTTCTTGGCATATTTCTTTTTTTTGCCCATCTACCATTTCCATCCATTATTATTGCAACATGTTCTGCAATTTTTTTCATTCTTTCTCTCCAATTGAATAATTATATAAAATACTATTTATTTCTTCAAAAGATGTAACCCCTTCAAGAACAAGCTCAATTGCTCTTTGCATTATATTTACAAATCCATTTTTTCTTGCAATTTCATATAAATCATTTGAAGAAAAATTTCCACTTTTAATTGCACTTTTAGTATCTTTATCTAACTGAAAAACTTCTTCTACAGCAACTCGTCCAGTATAGCCGTTATTACATTTATCACATCTATTTGGTCTAAATATTTTACTTTTTCTATCTAAGTTATGGAAATAAAAAGATGCTGTTTCATATTCACTTTCTGTCATTGTATCTTCTTTTTTACAATTATCACAAAGTTTTCTAACAAGCCTTTGACTTGCAACAGTATCAACAGATGATGCTAAAAGATATTCTTCAATTCCCAAATCTTTTAATCTTACAATTGATGAAAGTGCGCTGTCAGTATGTAATGTAGTTAGTACTAAATGACCAGTTATAGCTGATCTTACCGCCATTTGTGCAGTCTTTTTATCCCTAATTTCCCCAACCATAATTATGTCTGGATCCTGCCTTAGTATTGAACGCAAAATAGTATCAAATGTCAATCCAATTTCTTCTTTGACTTCAATTTGATTTATCCCCTCTAAATTGTATTCCACAGGATCTTCAGCTGTAACTATATTTATTTGAGGAGTGTTTACTTTTTCCAAAAGTGAATAAAGAGAAGTTGTTTTTCCACTTCCTGTAGGACCAGAAAAGATAAGCATACCACTTTTTGAATTTATAACTTTTTTAAGTAATTTTTTTGAATTTTCACTAAATCCTAATAAATCAGAATTTTTTTTAAACTGTGAAAAAGATAAAACTCTTATTTCAATTTTTTCTCCATTAATTGTGTTAATACAAGAAACTCTAAAATCGGTATTTTCATACTTTGAAATTTCAATTCTTCCATCTTGAGGAAGTCTTCTTTCAGATATATCCATACCTGACAAAATCTTTATTTTTGTAATTACCTGTTGATGTTTTTTTGAATCAAATTTCATAAGTTCATTTAGTTTTCCATCAATTCTAAGTCTTATTTTCGAATAATCATCAAAAGGTTCGATATGTATATCTGATGCTCCTCTTTCTATTGCTATGGAAATTAAATCATCTATAAAATCACTTATATCTTCTTTTTGTATATCATCATTTAAATTCATCAATTTCCCCAATATTTCTCATCAGAAGATCTGTATCTTATTGCTTCTAATAAATGTTTTGATTCTAAATTTTCACTATTGTCTAAATCAGCAATAGTTCTTGCCATTTTTAAAATTTTATCAAAAGACCTCGCTGAAAATCTATACTTATTAAATGCCATCTTTATAATTTTATTTAAATCGTCATTCAATGCTATATATTTTTTTATCAATTTAGAGTTTAATTCTCCATTTGTATTGATTTTTTCATTTTTATATCTAATTTCTTGCTTTTTTCTTGCCATTATTACTTCTTTTTTCATTTCACTTGAAGATTTTGATTTTGAATTTGAAACAAGATCATCATATTTTACAGGGCTAACTTCTATATGCATATCAATTCTATCTAAAATAGGTGTAGAAATTTTACCCAAATATCTTGAAATTTCAGATTGAGAACATGTACATTCTTTGTTAGGATTTCCAAGATTTCCACAAGGGCATGGATTCATTGCTGCAATTAAAATAAACTTTGATGGAAACTTAACACTGGCTACAGACCTTGAAATATTTATTTCATGATTTTCTAAAGGCTCTCTTAGAGATTCTATCGTTGTTTTTTGAAATTCAGGAAGTTCATCTAAAAATAATACTCCGTTGTGAGCTAATGTAATTTCTCCAGGTTTAGGTATTCCATTTCCTCCCCCTAATAATGATACATTTGATGCTGAATGATGTGGAGATCTGAATGGTCGTTGTGTAATTAATTTTCCATCTTCAAGTAATCCCATTATTGAATAAATTTTTGTGCACTCTATAGATTCTTCAAAACTCAAGTCAGGAAGTATTGTTGGTATCCTTTTTGCTGCCATTGTTTTCCCAGACCCTGGAGGCCCAATAATTAACATATTGTGTGAACCAGCTGCTGCTATTTGCATTGCCCTTTTTAAATTGTCCTGTCCTTTTATATCAGAAAAATCAAAATCAAAATTTTTTTCTTTAGTAAAAAATTCTTCATCATTTTTATATGGACTTATTTTTTCTTCTTTATTTAAAAATTTTATTAAATCTGTAAGTTTTTCAAATGGATATATTTCAACATCTTTTACTAAAGAACATTCATTTTTATTAACACTTGGTACTATAAAATGCTTATATCCTAATTCTCTCATAGAAATAACCATTGCTAAAGCACCTCTTACAGGCATTATTCTTCCATCTAAAGCTAATTCTCCTATAAAAATAAAATTATCATTTTCAATTTGTTTTATTATTCCCATTGAACTTAAAAGTGAAATAGCAATTGGCAAATCAAGTTGAGTCCCCTCTTTTTTAAGATCTGCAGGACTTAAATTTATTGTTATTCTTCCATCTGGAAATCTATATCCAGAATTAATTAAAGCAACTCTAACTCTTTCTTTTGATTCTTTTATTGAAGAGTCTGGAAGACCAACTATATTAAATGCAGGAAGACCCCTATTTATATCACTTTCAACTTCTATTTCTTTTCCTTCCAACCCTAAAAGTGAGGCTGTTTTTGTTTTGGAATACATTTTTACTCCTTTAACATTTTTATATTTATATTATATCACTTCTTTATTATAATAATTCTAATTTAATGATTTTATAAAATTTTTTAATAAAAAAGCAGATGGTTTTGACAAGTTCCATCTGCTTAATAAATAAATGATTTTTATATTATAATTTTTTTTAAAAAAGTTTTTCAATATCATGATTGACTTTCAAATTTTTTAATGCTCTTTCAATATTATCCATTGCTTTTGATATATTTTCTATGGAATTTGCATATGAAATTCTAAGGTAACCTTCTCCATATTCTCCAAATCCAGACCCTGGAAGTAAAGCTACATTTGCTCTATATAGAATATAATCTGCAAGTTGTTGTGAAGTATAACCAAAAGAAGATACATTTGGAAAAGCATAAAAAGCACCTTTAGGTATTTTACATGTAACTCCATCTATCAAATTAAGTCTTTCAACTATAAAATCCCTTCTTTCTTTAAACTTTTCAACCATCATATTTACAGAATTCTGCGAACCATTTAATGCTTCAACTCCAGCTATTTGTATAAACCCAGATGTATTTGATACTGTATTTGCCATCATAAGTTCCATTTTTTTATAAAGTTCTTTATTTACGATGGCATAACCTAGTCTCCAACCAGTCATTGCATAAGATTTTGAAAATCCATCAATAGTTATAGTGTAATCTTTCATTTCAGGTATTGTCGCAATTGATACTGGTTTTTCATCATATGCTATTCTACTATAAATATCATCTGTAAGTACATAAATCCCCTTATCTTTAACCGCTTGTGCTATTTCCAAAATTACTTTTTTTGATAAAACTCCACCTGTAGGATTTGCTGGAGAATTTAATATTATCATTTTTGTTTTATCTGTAATTCTTGATTTTAAATCTTCAACATCTATTTCAAAATCATTCTCTTCTAGAACTGGATATGCAACGGGAGTTCCTCCAGAAAAATTTACAATTGATTTATATATTGGATATGTAGGATTAGGATATAAAACTTCATCATTCTTTTCTATTAAGCTCATTATAGAACAAAATAATGCATGTTTTGCACCAGGTGTAATTATTATTTGATCTCTTTCGCAATCAAAACCTTTGAAATCTTTAGTGTATTTAATTATTGCATCTTTAAGTTCATCTATTCCACTTATTGGTGTATAATGCGTAAATCCACTTTTTATAGATTCTATTCCTGCTTTTCTTATGTTATTTGGAGTATCAAAATCTGGTTCTCCAATTTGAAGTCTTATAACCTCTTTACCCGATCTTCTTTCAAATTCATTTGCCTTGTCTAAAACGGCATATGCACCTTCATTGTTTAATGCGTTCACTCGTTTTGTAAAATATGATTTAGTTATTTCCATTTTATTCACCATTTCTTAATTAAATTATTTATAGTTATATTATCTTTGAATATTAAATAATATCTCTTTAATATAATACCACTGTAATTATTTAATACTTTAGTTTAAATTAAATTTTCTTCAAAAAAATACCTTCAAAATTTGAAGGCATAATTCTTACTTTTCTATTTTTCCTTTATAATCCAAAATTCCACCTATATTTATGGCATCATATCCTTTTTCATTAAGTATATTTTTAGCTTTAGCAGCTCTTGCACCACTTCTACAATATACATATATTTTTTTATTTTTATCTTTTAATATACTTTCAACATTATTAAGATTATCAAGTGGGATAGTTACACTTTCAGGTATTTTTCCAATTTTAAATTCATCTTCTGTTCTTACATCAAGCAAAATTGAATTTTTATCTTTTTTATACTCTTTTAAATATGAGTTTATATCTTTTTGCTTAAAAAAATCAAAAAATCCCATAAAATCTCCTTAAATTTTTTTATTTTAATAGATATTTTACTTTCTTATATTAAATATTACATTTTTTCGTTTTTTAATTCTTCTTTAGGAAATTCTATAATTGCTTTAAATAAATCTCCATCAATTTCAATATGAAATTTTCCTCCTTGTGATTCTGTTAATGTTTTTGCAATTGAAAGTCCTAAACCTGTACCTTCTTTTTTTCTGGATACATCACCTCTAATAAATCTTTCCATAAGATCATCCGTATCTTTTGAAATTTTTTCCTCAGAAATATTTTTTATCTCTAAATATATTTTTTCTTCATTTTTTATATTTATATAAACTCTTGTATTTTTCATTGCATATTTATATACATTTGAAAAAATGTTGTCCAGCACTCTAAACATTAAAGAACCATCAAGGTTTAAATACATTGATTTTTCAGTAAAATCTTGTATTATCTCTAAATTTTTCTTTTCAAAATTTTCTTCCCATTCTCCCAATGTTTGTTCTAAAAGCTGAATTAAATCAATGTTTTGAATATTAACTTCCAAATTTTTACTTGATAATTTTGAAAATTCAAAAAGGTCTTCAATTAATTTTTTAAGTCTTTGACTTTTTTCATAAATTATTTTTGAATAATTTTTAATTTCTTCATTTCCAAGCTCATCATGATTTAATATTTTCGAATAATTTATAATACTTGTAAGTGGAGTTTTTAAATCATGGCTTATATTTGTAATTAATTCAACTTTAAATCTTTCACTTTTTACTTTTTCTTCTACTGCTTTATCAAGATTTTCAGTTATTTGGTTGAAATTTTTTACTATTGTATCAAAATATTTTTTATTTGTAGCTATTTTTACAGAGTAATTTCCACTTGCAATTTCATCTGACATGTTACTTATATATTCTAAGTTCTTCACTATACTCATAATGTACTTATAAATAATAAATAAAAGTAAAAGAGCTATTAAATTCGCTAAAAAGCTTGTATTTGATACAAAAACAAAACCAATATAAAAAATACTAAATGTTAAAATTAAATTTTTTCTAGATGTTTTTATAAATTCACTCTGTGTTTTATCAAATATTGAATTCAACCGTGCTTTTATTTTTTTATATATAAAACTTATAATTCTTATTATAATAGAATTTTCAAAGAGCAAATTTCCATATGTTCTTGATACGATAGATTTTATAATTACAGCGTAATATATAGATACTATTAAATAGTAAAGTGTTATAAAATATAAACCTATCGATATCATAAACATATTGTAAGTAAAAATTTTAAATCTAATATTTGTATTTAATAAAATCGATGTCATTGTAAGTATGACGGCAATCTCAAATGGAGTTTTTGTAAGTGCAATAATGAAGTCATCATTTTTAAGCTTTTTTTCACTTCTAAATATAAAAAATAGAAAAACAAGCACACATGAAATTACAACTACGGTACTGTAATTAGGCATTTTTACATTGAAATATTCTACATCTTTCTCCAATGTTAAAAAATCTTTTGATGAAAAATTTAACTTTATTGTAAATTCAGCTTTTGAAATTTTTCTGTAGTGGTAATCTGTATCAAAAAAATTTCCTAAAATATATTTAAATCCTTCAATATATGGTTTATATTCATCATTTTTATCGCCTTCTTCACTTGTGAAAGTTATTTTTCCATCATATTTTCCTTTTATAGTATATATTTTTTCTTCGTCGGTATTTGAAAATTTTGTACTTGAATTTGTATATGTTCTTATAAAAGCTTCATCTGGTAAAAAAAATTCTTTATCACTAAGTTCATCATAATTTTCAATCATGTCAAATTTAACATCAAAATTAAAAAATGAATTATTTTTAGTATTAAAGCTAGGTTCTTCATAACCAAAAGCATATTCAAGCTGTGAGTTAAAAAAATTTCTAAATGTCCATAAATCTACCATCTCATTATTTGATTTTTGAACAACATTTTTATTCATTGCTAAAAATCCTAATAATGTTGTAATTATAGAAAATATGACTAAAATTTTAACAGAAAAAAGCCTAACTTTCTCCATTCATATCTCCATTCTTTGTAAATTTATATCCCATACCCCAAACAACCTGAATATATCTTGGATTTTTAGAATCTATTTCAATTTTATCTCTTATTCTTTTAATATGAACAGATACAGTTTTTGTATCAAATGCAGGTTCATTCCACACTGCCTGATATATTTGACCTGTTGAAAATACTTGATTTGGATTTTCCATTAAAAATTTCAATATTTCAAATTCTATTTTTGTAAGAACTTTTTTTTCTCCATCCACATAAACACATTTTTCGTTTTTATCAAGAGAAAGACCTGATATTGAAATTGTTTCATCATTATTTTTTTCTGTGTAATTGTAAGTTCTTCTTATAAGAGAATTAACTCTTGCTACAAGTTCTTCTTCATTAAATGGTTTTGTAAGATAATCATCTGCACCAATTCTAAGTCCCTTAATTTTATCATTATTTTGATCTTTTGCAGATACTATTATAATTGGTGTATAAGATATTTCCCTTATTTTTTCTATAGCTTCTTCACCAGTCATAACTGGCATCATAAGATCCATAATTACAAGATCTATATTATGATGTTTAAATATTTCAACAGCCTCATTTCCATTTTTTGCACTAAAAATTTTATATCCTTCTTTTTCTAGAGTTAATTTCATTAAAAAATTTATTGACTCTTCATCTTCTGCAATTAAAATATTGTACATAACCTTCCCCCATCTTAAATAGATTTTACAATTTATTTTTTAAAAATATCTTAAATTATTCAATAATACATTCTAATTTATTTCAAATTTTTATTATGTATTAATACCCTAATAGTAATTTTTTAAAGCCTAAGTACAATAATGTGGAGGTAATTATGGCAAAAATAAAAAAAACAAATGCAATGAGAATTTTAGACTCAAATAAAATAAACTATGAAGAAATAGCTTATGAAACGGATGGTTCATTTAAAAGTGGTGTTAATACTGCAAATAAATTAAATGAAGATGTAAATCATGTATATAAAACTCTTGTTACAAAATCAAACACAAAAAATATTTTTGTATTTGTAATCCCAGCCCCATGTGAACTTGATATGAAAAAAGCTGCTTTTTTTGCAGATGAAAAATCAATAGAAATGATAGAAGTCAAAGAACTTAAAAATATAACAGGATATGTTAGAGGAGGATGTTCTCCAATAGGAATGAAAAAAGATTTCCCTGTTTTTCTAGATAAAAGTGCTTTAAATTTAAGCTATATTTATATTTCAGGTGGAAAAATTGGATTTCAAATCAAATTAAATCCAAAAGATTTAATAAAACTTACAAATGCAAAAGTGGAAGATATTATAAGATGATTATCAACTTTGAAAACGAAAGTTTTGAATTTAATAATGTATTTGAACTTGACAAAAAATTAAATAGAAACTATGAAAGTGACTTTGAAATAAAATTTGAAATTGATGATTTTGCAGAAGAAAAAATTAAACTTCTTGTAACTTTATCTCCCATTTTTAATGCGATTTTTGATAATGGAAAAAAAGATGAATACTGTTCTTTTTTGAAAGATTTATCAAAAAAATCAAAATATGAATATGCACTATATGATAATTTTTTCAGCGATTTTAATTTAAAGAACATAGAAAAAAACACCACAGAATTTGAAGACATAAATATAAAAGACGGTTTTATATGTTTTAAATTCAATAATCTAGCAAATAAATATATTTTAGGACTTGTTT
>JALEKO010000013.1 GCA_022769085.1 Peptoniphilaceae bacterium | reverse complement strand
TCCATATTTTTTGTTGAGTGCTTGTGTTATTGCTGCTGTTAATGTTGTTTTTCCGTGGTCTACGTGTCCTATTGTTCCTATGTTTATATGTGGTTTGCTTCTTTCAAATGTTTCTTTTGCCATTTCTTCCTCCGTTTGTTAATTTTATTTTTTATCTAAAACTTGTTCTCTTATGCTTTCAGGTACTTGTTCATAATGATCAAACTGCATTGAATATGTTGCTCTTCCCTGAGTCTTTGATCTCAAGTCAGTTGAATATCCAAACATTTCAGAGAGTGGAATATATGCTGTAAGAATGTGAATTCCATCTCTTTGGTTCATTCCGTCAATCTTACCTCTCCTTGATGATACATCTCCCATTACATCTCCCAAATATTCATCTGGTGTTGTAATTTCAACTTTTTCCATTGGTTCAAGTAAAATTGGTTTTGCTTTCTTTACTGCATTTTGTAAAGCCATAGATCCTGCAACATGGAATGCAGCTTCTGATGAGTCGACTTCATGGTATGAGCCATCGAAAACTGTAACATGAATATCAACCATTGGGTATCCACCAAGAACTCCTGTTTCCGTTGCTTCTCTAACACCTTCTTCAGTAGGTTTAAGGTATTCTTTTGGAATTGCTCCTCCAACAATTTTAGATTCAAATGTAATTCCAGAACCTTCTTCACCTGGTTCAACTCTAAGAATAACATCTCCGTACTGACCATGTCCACCTGATTGTCTAACAAATTTACCTTGTGCCTCAGCTTGTGCTGTAATTGATTCTCTGTAAGCAACTTGTGGATTTCCTATATTTGCTTCTACTTTAAATTCACGAAGAAGTCTATCTACAATAATCTGTAAATGAAGTTCTCCCATTCCAGAAATTATTGTTTGACCTGTTTCTTCATCTGTTTGTGCTCTAAATGTAGGATCCTCTTCAGCTAATTTTTGAAGTGCTAAGTCCATTTTATCTTGGCTTGCTCTTGTTTTTGGTTCAATTGCAACAGAAATTACTGGTTCTGGGAACTCCATACTTTCAAGTACAATTTCGCTACTCTGATCTGAAAGAGTATCTCCTGTTGTTGTATTTTTAAGTCCTAATAATGCAACTATATCTCCTGCATATGCTTTTTGAATTTCTTCTTGCTTATTCGAATGCATAAGGAGAATTCTTCCAATTCTTTCTTTTTGTCCTTTTGTGGAATTATAAACATATGATCCAGAATCTAATGTTCCAGAATAAATTCTTGTATAAATTAGTTTACCTACATATGGGTCGGCAACGACTTTAAATGCTAAAGCTGAGAATTTTTCATCATCTGAAGGTTTTCTTGTTTCTTCTTCTTCAGTTTTAGGATTTATTCCAGAAACTGAACCAACATCTAGCGGGCTTGGAAGATAATCATTAATTGCATCTAAAAGGAATTGAACTCCTTTGTTCTTATATGCTGAACCACATAAGCAAGGAATTACTTTTCTTTCAATTACACCTTTTCTGATTGCTTTTCTTATCTCGTCTTCACTTATTTCATCACCTTCAAGATATTTCATCATGATATTATCATCAACTTCAGAAAGTTCTTCTATCATTTTATCTCTATATTCTTCAGCAAGGTCTTTTAAATTATCAGGAATTTCTCCATGAATAATTTCTTTTCCGTCTCCTTCACCATATGTTTCAGCTTCCATTGTAATTAGATCGATAAGACCTACAAAATCATTTTCTGCACCAATTGGAATTTGAACTGCAACTGCATTTGCTTTTAATTTTTCTCTAATAGAATCTACAGACATAAAGAAGTCTGCTCCTGTAGCATCCATTTTATTTGCAAATACTATTCTTGGAACGTTATATTTATCAGCCTGTCTCCATACAGTTTCAGTTTGAGGTTCAACTCCTGCCTTTGCATCAAGTATTGTAACTGCTCCGTCAAGAACTCTAAGAGATCTTTCTACTTCAACTGTAAAATCCACATGCCCCGGTGTGTCAATAATATTTATTCTATTTCCTTTCCAAAAACATGTCGTTGCAGCGGATGCAATCGTAATTCCTCTCTCTTTTTCCTGCTCCATGGAATCCATAACTGCAGTACCTTCGTGAGTTTCTCCGATTTTGTAAGTAACACCAGTATAATATAGAATTCTTTCTGTTACTGTTGTTTTTCCGGCATCAATATGTGCCATTATTCCTATATTTCTGGTATTTTCTAGTGAATATTCTCTAGGCAAAATTTATCCCCCTTAACGGATTAATATCTGTAATGAGCGAAAGCCTTGTTGGCTTCTGCAGCTCTGTGCATTTCTTCTTTTCTTTTAACACTTGCACCTGTGTTGTTTGAAGCGTCAACTATCTCTTTGCTAAGTCTTTCAACCATTGTCTTTTCTCCTCTTTTTCTAGAAAAGAGAACAAGCCATCTTAATCCTAATGTTTGTCTTCTCTCAGGTCTTACTTCTATAGGAACCTGATAGTTGGCACCACCTATTCTTCTGGCTTTTACTTCAAGTGTTGGCATTACATTTTCCAACGCTTTATAGAAAATGTCTATAGCATTTTCTCCTGTAGTTTCTTCAACTTTATCAAAAGCTTCATAAACTATTCTGGTAGCAAGTCCCTTTTTGCCATCAAGCATTACATTGTTTATAAGCTTTGTAACAACGCGATCCTGATATTTAGCATCTGGTTCTACCGGTCTTTTTGGTATATGTCCTTTTCTCGACACTTTGCTTCCCTCCTTTACCAATTAAATGTAATATCTTTAGTACTGGGTTTAACCCCTAAGTGCAACATATACCCAAAAGGTACATCATGCACTAATCATTCTAGTTTTGCGGTTTCTTAGCACCGTATTTAGATCTGCCCTGTTTTCTGTTTTCAACTCCAGCAGTATCTAAAGTGCCTCTTATTATGTGGTATCTAACACCAGGAAGGTCTTTTACTCTTCCTCCTCTAATTAAAACCACTGAGTGCTCCTGCAAATTGTGTCCGATTCCAGGAATATAAGAAAGAACTTCAGCTCCATTTGTTAAACGTACTCTGGCTACTTTTCTAAGTGCTGAGTTAGGCTTTCTAGGTGTAACAGTTCTTACAGATGTACAAACTCCACGTTTTTGTGGTGAATTTGTATTTGTATATCTCTTTTTAAGAGTATTGTAATTTACACCAAGAGCAGGAGTATTTGACTTATGTGATTCAGTCTCTCTTCCTTTTCTTACAAGTTGGTTGATTGTAGGCATAATGCACCTCCTTTTCTTTTTAATATAAAGATTAGTTTTATAAAGCCAATCCTAATGTATTTTACCTTTTGATATAATTTGTGTCAATTGAAATACTAACAAATAAGATATATTATAAAGTAATATTGAATAAAAAAATTATTAAAGTAGATTTAATAAAAAACTACAATGGAGATTTTATGAAAAAAATTAATTTTTTAAGCACAATTTCTATAAGCTCTGCAATTTTTTCGGTTCTTTTGCTTATGCTTTATTCTTCTTTTGCATCTTCTATGAAAAAAAATTTCAAAGTTGCATTTACTGATATTTTAATAAATACTAAGACTTTCTTCTTTTTTTTAATTTCTATACTTACTATATCTTTATTTTTATATATGTTTGAAAAATCACAAATAAAGAAGAAAAAAGAAACTTCTAAAATAATTTGTTATTTTTTTCTTATAGTACTTATTGTATCTAATTTTTTGTCTTTACTTACAATGTTATTTGCAATTTAATTTTTTAATATTTTTATATTATAAGTCAATATAAAAACTACTAAGATAAATTTTCATCTTAGTAGTTTTTTATTTTTTATATTATATAATATTTTGTTCTTGTTCTTTTTGTCTTTGCTCTTCAAGTGCTTCTCTATTAAGCCTTATCTGTTCATCTTCAAGTTCTTTATCTGGATAATCAATATCAATTTTTCTATATTGTTTCATTCCAGTTCCAGCAGGTATTAATTTTCCAATTATGATATTCTCTTTTAGTCCCTTTAAGTTATCTTCATCACCTTTAACAGATGAATCAGTTAAAACTCTTGTAGTTTCCTAGAAACTTGCTGCTGAAAGCCATGAATCCGTTGCAAGAGATGCTTTAGTAATTCCTAAAAGTTGTTGCTCATATGTTGCAGGTTTTTTCCCTTCAGATACCAATTTTTCATTTTCATTTTCAACTTCAAGTCTTTCAACCAAGCTTCCTGGCAAAAACTTAGAGTTACCTTTATCTAATATTTTTACCTTTTTTAGCATCTGTTTAATTATTACCTGAACGTGTTTGTCATCAATATCTACACCTTGAATTCTATATACTTTCTGTACTTCTTTGGTTATATAATCTTGCACAGCCTCTTTCCCAGAAACTTCAAGTATATCGTGTGGATCAACAGATCCTTCAGTAAGTTGTGCGCCTTTTTCAATATAATCTCCATCTTGAACAATAAATCTTGATCCATATGGAATATTATATTTTTTAACAGTTCCATCATCACTTGTTACTTCAACATCTATTTTTTTATCATTTTGAACAAGTGCTACTTCTCCTGAATTTTCCGAAATATATGCTCTTCCTTTTGGTTTTCTAGCTTCAAAAAGCTCTTCAACTCTTGGAAGACCTTGAGTTATTCCAACTCCTGCAATTCCTCCTGAGTGGAATGTTCTCATTGTAAGCTGTGTACCTGGCTCACCTATAGATTGTGCAGCAATAATTCCTACTGCTTCTCCAATATTTACCGTTTTGCCATTTGCAAGATTTACTCCATAGCATTTTGCACATACTCCATGCCTTGATTTGCATTCAAGTACTGAACGTATTTTTACTTCTTTTATTCCACAGCTTGTTATTTTATTTGCTATAGTTTCGTCAATAAGTTCATTTTTATGAACTATAATTTCAGAAGTTTGTGGATCTTTAACATCTTCAAATGATGTTTTCCCAAGAATTCTATCATGAAGGCTCTCTACAATTTCATTTCCTTCTCTGAATTCTTTTGCTAAGATAAACCCATCTGTATGGCAGTCATCTTCAGTTACTATCACATCTTGTGATACATCTACCATTCTTCTTGTAAGGTATCCAGAGTCAGCTGTTCTAAGTGCAGTATCTGTAAGTCCTTTTCTTGAACCGTGTGATGAAATGAAATATTCTTGAACAGAAAGACCTTCTCTAAAGTTTGCTTTGATTGGAATTTCTATAGTTCTTCCGTCTGCTCTTGACATCAAGCCTCTCATTCCACCAAGCTGTCTTATCTGATTTGTTGAACCTCTAGCTCCTGAATCTGCAAAAATTTTAATTGAGTTTGTAGGTTTTAAATCTTTCATTAAAGCTTCTGTTACTTCATCAGTTACTTCTTTCCAAACCTCAATTACCTTCTCATATCTTTCTTCATCAGTAATAAAGCCTCTTCTATAAATTTTTTCAAATTCATCAACTTTTTCGTCTGCTCTTGCAAGTATTTCCCACTTATCATGTGGTACAACTACATCATCAAGACCAAAACTCAAACCTGAAAGTGTTGAATATTTATAACCTGTTGACTTTATATAGTCAAGTAATTCAGCTGTTATAATATTTCCATGTTTCCTATAACAGCGATCTATTAACTCATTTAATTTTCCAGAGTCCATTTGAAAATCAACTTCCAAAGAATAAGGATCTTCACTTCTATCAACAAATCCTAAATCTTGAGGTATACCACTATTGAATATAAATCTTCCAACTGTTGATTTTACAATTTTTCCTGGTTTCCCTTCAGGCTTAACCATTACTCCAACTTTTGATTGAATTTCAACATAATGATTCAAAAATGCCATAATCATTTCGTCAAAATCTTTAAAGATAGATCCTTCGCCTTTTGAATCTTCTTTAACAGTTGTCATATAATATGACCCCAAAACCATATCCTGTGTAGGAGTTGTAATTGGTTTTCCATCTTTTAACGAAAGAATATTATTTGTAGAAAGCATTAAAAGTCTAGCTTCTGCTTGAGCTTCATTTGAAAGTGGAACGTGTATTGCCATCTGGTCACCATCAAAGTCAGCATTAAATGCAGTACATGCAAGCGGATGAAGTTTAATAGCTTTTCCATCTACTAGTACAGGTTCAAATGCTTGAATTCCAAGTCTATGAAGAGTAGGGGCACGATTTAGCATTACAGGATGATCTTTTATAACTTCCTCAAGCACCTCATATACTCTGTCATCTTTTCTTTCAATCATTTTTTTAGCATTTTTTAGATTGTGTGCATATCCTCTTTTCACAACTTCATTCATTATAAATGGCTTAAATAGTTCAATTGCCATTTCCTGAGGAAGTCCACACTGATTAAATTTAAGCTCTGGACCTACAACTATTACTGAACGTCCAGAATAATCAACTCTTTTTCCTAAAAGATTCTGACGGAAACGTCCATTTTTACCTTTAAGTAGGTCAGAAAGTGACTTCATATTTCTATTGGATGCTCCAGTAACCGCTCTTCCCATTCTTCCGTTATCAATAAGAGCATCAACCGCTTCCTGTAACATTCTTTTTTCATTTCTTACAATTATGTCAGGTGCCCCAATGTCTAAAAGTCTTTTTAATCTATTATTTCTATTTATAACTCTTCTGTATAAATCATTTAAATCAGATGTTGCAAATCTTCCACCTTCAAGCTGTACCATAGGTCTTAAATCTGGAGGCATTACAGGAATAACATCAAGAATAATCCATTCTGGTTTATTATCACTTTGAATAAATGAATTTATAACATCAAGCCTTCTTGAAATTCTAACTTTTTTCTGCCCTTTTGTCTCTTCTAATTCTTTTAAAAGTGACTGATACTCTTTTTCAAGGTCTATTTGTTCAAGCAATTTTTTTATTGCTTCAGCACCCATTTGAGCTTCAAATGAATATCCATACTTTTCTATAGCTTCTTGATATTCATCTTCTGACAATTCTTGTTTATAATATAAATCTGTATCACCAGGATCTATTACAACATAGCTTGCAAAATAAAGTATTTTTTCAAGAACTCTTGGGCTCATGTCTAAAAGTAATCCCATTTTTGATGGAATTCCTTTAAAATACCAAATATGACTTACTGGTGTGGCAAGCTCAATATGACCCATTCTTTCACGTCTTACTTTGCTTTTTGTAACTTCAACTCCACACTTTTCACAAACAACACCTTTATATCTTATTCTTTAATACTTTCCACAAGAACATTCATAATCTGTTGTTGGTCCAAAAATTTTCTCGCAAAATAAACCGTCTTTTTCAGGCTTTAATGTTCTATAATTTATGGTTTCAGGTTTTTTTACCTCTCCATGTGACCAAGATCTTATTTTTTCAGGTGAGGCAATTTTTATTATCATCGTATCAAAATTTTGAAAATCCGACATCCTAAGGAGGACTCCTTTCTCTTTTCTAAAAGAATTAATTACTTTCTTGTGTAGAATTAACTGCTTTATTTAATTTGTAACTTTTTATTTTTGAAGGGTCAATTCTATCAACTTTTGCAAAGCTATCGTCATCATCTATATCTTCTTTTAATTCAACTGTGTTTCCTTCTTCATCTTTAAAGTCGATATCAAGACATAGAGATTGCAATTCTTTAACCATTACCTTAAATGATTCAGGAAGTCCTGGACTTGGTAAATTATCACCTTTTACAATTGCTTCGTAAGTCTTAACTCTTCCTGAAATATCGTCAGATTTAACTGTCAATATTTCCTGTAATGTATGACTTGCACCGTATGCTTCAAGAGCCCAAACTTCCATTTCTCCAAATCTCTGACCACCAAATTGTGCTTTTCCTCCAAGAGGTTGTTGTGTTACAAGAGAATATGGCCCGATACTTCTCGCATGAATTTTGTCTTCTACCATGTGATGAAGTTTTAACATATACATAACTCCAACAGTTACAGGATTATCAAATGGTTCTCCAGTTCTTCCATCTCTAACTAAAATTTTTCCATCTTTTCCAATCCAATCTACATCTTCATGGAGTTCTGAAAGAAGTTCTTCAATTGTTTTATCACTTGCTCCATCGAATACTGGTGTTGCAAATTTTAATCCTCTTTGTCTTGCAATAAGACCTAAATGAACTTCCAAAACCTGACCTATATTCATACGTGAAGGTATACCAAGAGGATTTAAACATACTTGAATAGGTGTTCCATCAGGTAAAAATGGCATATCTTCTCTAGGAAGAATTCTACTAACTACACCTTTGTTTCCATGACGACCGCTCATCTTATCGCCAACCTGAATTTTTCTCTTTTGTGCAACAAAAACCTTTATTACTTTGTTTACACCCGGAGATAATTCGTCTCCATCTTTTTTGTTATATTCTTTTACATCTATTACTATTCCAGATACTCCATGAGGAACTTTTAAAGATGTATCTCTAACTTCTCTTGCTTTTTCTCCAAATATTGCCCTTAATAGTCTTTCTTCTGGAGATAATTCAGTTTCGCCTTTTGGAGAAACTTTACCCACTAAAATATCTCCAGCAGTAACTTCAGCACCGATTCTTACAATTCCATTTGCATCGAGGTTTTTCTTCATATCATCCCCAACGTTTGGAATATCTTTAGTTATTTCCTCACTTCCAAGTTTGGTTTCCCTTGCCTCACACTCATACTCTTCTTGATGAATTGATGTTAGAATATCATCTATTACAAGTTCCTCATTTAATAACATAGCATCTTCGTAGTTATATCCCTGCCATGTCGAAAAAGCAATTAATATATTTTTACCAAGAGATAACTCACCATTTGAAGTTGACGGGCCATCAGCAATAATCTCATTTGCATCTATATGTTGACCTTTTTTTACAATAGGTCTTTGATTGATTGTATTTCCCTGATTTCCTCTTTTAAATTTTAGAACTTCATAAACATCAAATCCACCATCAGAATCTCTTTTAATTTTTATTTTATTTGATTCAACTTCTTCTACAAAACCTGCATTTTCAGATACAATACATACTCCAGAATCTTTTGCAATTCTATGCTCAATTCCTGTAGCCACAAAAGAACTCTCAGTTTTAATTAGAGGAACTGCCTGCCTCATCATGTTAGATCCCATAAGTGCACGAGTTGAGTCATCATTTTCAAGGAAAGGAATAAGGCTTGCACCAGCAGAAACTATCTGCTGAGGGCTGACATCCATATATTCTATATCTTCTCTTGGATAAATTCCATTTTCTCCGTTATATCCTCTTCCTGAAACTCTTTCATTTACGAATCTATCATTTTCATCTAAAACTTCGTTTGCTTGAGCTATTATATACTTATCTTCTATATCAGCAGTAAGATATTCAATTTTATCTGTAACAACTCCGCTTCCCTTTTGAACTTTTCTGTAAGGAGTCTCTATAAATCCATATTTATTTATTCTTGCATATGTTGTAAGTGATGTTATAAGACCAATATTTGGACCTTCTGGAGTTTCAATTGGACAAATTCTGCCATAATGCGAATCATGTACATCTCTAACTTCTACACCAGCTCTTTCTCTTGACAAACCTCCTGGTCCAAGTGCTGATAGTCTTCTTTTATGAGTCAATTCTGAAATAGGATTATTCTGATCCATAAATTGGGAAAGCTGACTTGAGCCAAAAAATTCTTTTATAACTGCAGTAACAGGTTTTATATTAATTAATCCCTGAGGAGTTGCAAGATCTGGATCTTGAGTTGTCATTCTTTCTCTTACAACTCTTTCAAGTCTTGTAAGCCCAACTCTAAATTGGTTTTGAATAAGTTCTCCAACACCTCTTACCCTTCTGTTTCCTAGGTGATCTATGTCATCTGTAACTCCAACGCCTTCAAAAAGACCAAAAATATAATTTAGAGAAGCCAAAATATCACTTTTAGTAATGTATTTAGGGCAAAGCTCATCTTTTAGTTTTACTAAAGAAGTTTTAATTTCATCAATGCTTTTACTATTATCCAAAATTTCTCTCATTAAAGGATAGTAAACTTTTTCTGAAAGGTCATATTTCTCAAAATCTATACCTTCAAGTTCATCAAAAGAATTTACATCTACAAAATGATTTCCAACAACTTTAATTGAAACATCTGGATCTGATGATGACTTAATATATACAAAATTAATTCCCGCATTTTCTATTTCTTGTGCAAGCTCTCTATCAATTCTATCACCTGCTTTAGCAAAAATTTCTCCTGTTTCTTCATCAATCACATCTTCTGCTGCAATTCTTCCTGAAATTCTTTCTTGAAGTGCAAGTTTTTCATTGTATTTAAAGCGACCAACTTTACCAAGATCATATCTTCTCGGATCAAAAAGAAGATTATTAAGTAAAGTTTCTGCAGATTCAAAACTAACTGGGTCACCAGGCTTTAATTTTTTATAAATTTCAATTAACGCTTCTTCTCCATTTTTAGAATTTTCTTTTTCAAGAGTCATTCTTAAATGTTTACTATCTCCAAGAGCTTCTATAATTTCTTCATCTGTATCAAAAAGTAAAGCTCTGATTAAAGTTGTTGCAGGCAACTTTCTTGTTCTATCTACTCTTACATTCAAAGTTTGACTTGCATCGGTATCAAATTCAATCCATGCACCTCTATTTGGAATTATTTGTCCTGCAAATTGACTATTTCCAGATTTATCTGTCTCTTCAGTAAAATAGACGCCAGGGCTTCTGACAAGCTGACTTACAATAACACGTTCCCCACCATTAATTATAAACGTTGCTGAAGGTGTCATCATAGGAAAATCCCCCATGAATACTTCTTGTTCTTTTACCTCTTCAGTTTCCTTATTTATAAGTCTAACTTTTATTTTTAAACTTTTTGCGTAAGTGGTTCCCTTTTCTTTTGCTTCTTGAACGCTATATTTCATTTCATCGTCAAAACTATAGCCTACAAATTCAAGAATAAGATTACCATTATAATCTTCTATTGGGGAAATATCTTCTAAAACTTCACCTAAACCATGATTTAGAAAATCTTCGAACGATTCTTTTTGTACCGCCAATAAATTTGGTAAATCAAGTACATTTTCTGCACTTGAAAAAGAATAACGTTCCGTTCTGCCATACATCTCTTTATGATATAATGCCATTAAACACTCCTTAATTGGTTTACACCTGTAACTTAGATCAAAAAAATCATTTATACAATACTAGCAATTTTATATTATATCACTAAATATTGGTATTTGTCAATGAATTTAACCCAAAACAGAAAAAAATAAACTTTAAAATATAATTATCGGTTAATGATACTTTTAATAATAAATATTTCAAATTTATTTTATATAATTTATTTTGATTTCATGTTTTTTTGCAACTTCATTTTTTGAATCAGGATAACCTAAAACAAGTCCACTTACAGGGATATATCCTTCATCAAGTTTAAGAAGTTTTATATATTCTCCATCTTTTCCTAAAGAATGTACTAATCCTCTAATGTAACATGAACTTAATCCTAAATCAGTAGCTTTAAGGTGCATATTTTCAATTATACAAGCTGTATCTTCATATTTTATTGTACTTTCTACCTTAGAATCACATGAAACAACTATAAAAACAGGTGCATTATAGAGTGCATTTTTAGCTGAAAATTTTTCTTCAAATTCACCTTCAATAGCCTTTATAAAATCTCTTCTAGTTATTACTGTTATTCTATAATTTTTATATTGGTTTCTTCCAATTGGAGCCTTTTTTGCTGCATTTGTTATTTCTTCTAGTATAGAATCTTCAACATTCTTTAAATCAAATTTACGTCCTGATACTCTTTTATTTAAAACTTCATCAAAATTCATTTTTTCACCTCTTTAGAAGATTATACTATAATTATTTATTCATTAATTTTATGCTTTTAAAGTTTTAAAAATTTTATTTTACTATAAATCACTAATGGTTTTTAAAATTAAAATAATCTATTTTGAAATTGTTATATAAATAATGATATAATAATAAAAAGTTTATTGTTTTTAAGGAGGAAAAAATAAAATGAAAGGAAAAATTTTTCTTATACTTCAAAAGTTATACAGAGAGTTTTTATCTCTTATCTTATTTTTAGGAGTTATTTTTGTACTACTTGTAGATTACAAAAAACTTTTTAATTTATATGACTGGCTTGGAGTTTATTTTATTACTCCTTTGAATTCAAAAGCATACTCGCTTTTTTCTCTTTTAGCTTTAATTATAATAAATTTATTTATTGCATTTAAAATTTCAAAAAATATTAAAACAAAGTCAAAAATGTTTTCAAACATAATTTTTTCAACTATATTAATAATAGTAGATCTTTTGATTTTTTTAATTTCACAAAAATTTAGAGATAGAATTATATTTAGTTCAATTTTAATATTGCCTGTAGTTTTAGATACTTTTTATTTAATAGGAGCCATAAAAGCATTTAACTTCATAAAAAATAATCAATCCAATATTGATAATGATGATAAAAATATTTTAGAAAATACTGATGATAAAGAAAACATATATATTTCTTCTGATTCTGATAAAGAAGATAATATTGAAGATGATTCTGATGAAACAGAAACCAGAAACGAAAATAAAGAAGAAACTAAAGCAGATGAAGAAAATGAAAAATTAAATGTAGAAATATCTGATGAAAATTTAAATGAAAATGATGAAAATTCTAAAAAAGAAGAAAATGAAGAAGCAGAAAAATCTTACGAAAAAATTTCTTCAGACGAAAAAATTAAGGAAGAAAATATAGAAAAAGAAGATATTCTTCTTATTAGTGAAGAAATTAAAGAAGACAAAGTAAATACTAGAAAGCTCGTTAAAAAAGTTGATACTAATGAGAATAAAGAAAAAATATAATTTTTAAAAAATGGAGTATATAAATGAAAAATGACATAAAATATTTAAAATTGTTATCTGAAAAATACCCAAATTATAGAAAAGCAAGTGAACAACTTATAAAATTAAAATCTTTAATGTATCTTCCAAAGGGAACGGAATATTTTTTCTCAGATCTTCACGGAGAAAGCGGATCTTTTGTGCATCTTTTAAGGTCTGCTTCTGGAAATATCAGAGATAAAATTTCTCAACTTTTTGTTAAAATGGAAAAAGATGAGCAAGATGAACTTGCAAGTTTGGTATACTCTCCTGGAAATTATATAAGATCTCTTAAAAAAAATGGTAAAGTGGATGATGATTTTTATAAGAAAACGATTTCTAATTTAGTCGAACTTTTTAGATATGTTTCAACAAAATATCCAAAAGAAACTGTAAAAAGAAAATTATCTGGTGAGTATAACCAAATACTTGATGACCTTTTATATGTAAATAACAAGGAATACAACAAGAGAAGATATTATGATGCTGTTATTGACGGAATTATAGAAGTAGGCCTTGGTGAAGATTTTGTAATTTCACTATCACATATAATTCAAAGAATTTCTGTTGAAAGAGTTCATATTGTAGGAGATATTTTTGATAGAGGACCAAACCCACATATTATAATGGATGAGTTAATTTCTTTTTCAGAAGTTGACTTTCAATGGGGAAATCACGATATTGAACGGATGGGTGCAGTTTGTGGAAATGAAGCATTAATAGCAACTGTTTTGTGTAATTCTTTGCAATACAATAACCTCGATTTACTAGAAGATGGTTACAATATAAATCTTAGACCTTTATATGAATTTGCCCTTACTACATATAAAGATGACCCTTGTGAAGTTTTTATTCCTAGAATTTTTGATGAAAATGAATATGACAATATTGATAAAGTTTCTGTTGCAAAAATGTTTAAAGCAATAAGTATTATTAGATATAAGTTGACAGGCCAAATTATAAATAGGCACCCTGAATATAATGTTGATGATAGAAATGTTCTTCTTAAAATTAATTACAACAATATGACATTTAAAGGCGAAAATTTAAAAGATACCAACTTCCCTACAATAGACCCAAAAAATCCTTTAAAACTTACATACGAAGAAGAAAATTTAATGCATCACTTGGTAATTTCATTTAAACATTCCAAAAAACTTTTAAAACATATTAAATTTATATACACAAGGGGAAGTGCTTATAAAATTTTTAATTCTAATTTACTTTTTCATGGGTGTATTCCAATGAATGAAAATGAAGAATTTGAAACAATAAAATTCAATGGAAAAAGTTATAGTGGAAAAAGCCTAATGGATTTTTTTGATACATTAATAAGAAAGGCTTTTTATGCTCCTGAAGATGATCCGCATAAAAAAGATTACATTGATTTTATGTGGTATGCACGGAGTGGACCTAAATCGCCAATGTTTGGGAAAAGTCAATTTTCAGCATTTGAAAATCTATTCGTAGAAAAAAAAGAATTAAGAGAAGAAAAATATAATCCATATTATGAACTTTCAAAAAGAGAGGATATATGCGATAAAATATTTGATGAATTTTCACTAAATTATGAAACAAGCCATATAATAAATGGTCATGTTCCTGTAAAAATTAAAAATGGTGAAAAGCCTGTAAGAGCAAATGGAAAACTTTATGTAATAGATGGTGGAATTGCAAAACCGTATCAAAAGAAAACAGGAATAGCAGGATATACTATGTTTTTTAATTCTCACCATATTGCTTTAGTAGAACACCATAATTTTTATGACTTGCAAGATAAAATCGGTTCATATAATCCTAATATAGAAATTACAGAAGTTATGAAAAAAAGACGACTTGTTAAAGATACAGATAATGGAAAAATTTATTCTGAAAAAATAAATGACTTAAAAGAATTATTAGAAGCATATGATAAAGGAATTTTAAAGCAAAGTCAAAATTAAATTTTTATACGAAAAATGCAGACCTTCATGGTCTGCATTTTACATAAAATAAAAATAAAATTTCTAATATTTACAATTAGTTGCTAGCACTTGTACTTTCAACTTCTACAACTGGAGCTTCAACTGTGTTTGAAGAACTTGATGTAGATTCAACTGATTTTACAGTTGTTACAACTGGTGCAACTGGTGCACTGCTTACATCTTCTGCAGGTTTTTCATTTTTATTTGAACATCCGACAAGAGCTGTTAAAGACATTGTCATAGCTAAAATAACAGCTAATTTTTTATTTTTCATTTATACCCTTCCTTTTTTATAAATAAACTTATTTGTAAGGAATTGCCTTACCGTGTAATAATAAGACTTAATTATGTATAAATTATGTGTTTTGTAAAAAAATTAGCTATTTATCAATATCTTTTATATTTAAATTTACAGTGTTATCATATTTATTTACAAAATAACTCATTATATAGTTTGAATACTCTTTTTTGAATGAATTTAACTCCTCATCAAAACTTTCTTTTTGATTTGTATTATCTATCAAAAACTCAAATTCTAATATTTTAAATGCAATATCAGTATCTAAAATTTCTTCGTTTAAACTTTCTAGGCTTGATTTAATACTCTCTTCTCTTTCTTTTATAATATATTCTGTAATATTTTCAGGAGTTCTTAAAACTCTATCATACAAGTCTATGACATCTTTTTTATATGAATAAAATAAATAATGGTCAATTGTATTTAAAAAATCTTCAAGTGCTGATTTAAGTACTCCTTCATTTATTTCAACACCGTCATAATCTTCGCTTTTATCTAGAAGTTTACTTACTTGATTAACCTTTTTTGCAACTTCTATTGATTTTCTTAAATTTTCATTTTCAAAATAACCATCTGATAAAATATATTCTTCTGATTGAAGAAGTGAATTTACTATTTCTAACACTTCTTTTGAAGTACTCGATCCCAAATAATACTTAACGAAACTTTGATTTAAAGAATTATTATTTAACTGTTCATCTTTGTTTCCAAATAGATCATCAAAAAATTTTGCCATATATCTTCCTTTCGATTTTATAATTACCCATTTATTTAAAAAAATATTTTTTATTTTGGGTAAATATATTTTAAGGAAGGTGATATAATGAAAATTCTCTTATGTGTAGATGGATCAAAAGATTCAAATCAGGCTATAAGTAAAGCAAAAGAGTTAGGTATATTAGAAGGAAATGAGATTACTGTTTTCAATGTTATTTCAGATGAGAGACTTTCATCAAACAGTGCATATAATAATTACTACACTGAACTTCTCACCGATTATAACATAAAAGAAAGTAAAGAAATACTTAGAGAAAGCAAAGAAAAACTTGAAGATTCAAAAGCTTTGAAAATAGAAACGGAATACACCATTGGAAATCCTTCTAAAAAAATTGTTGAATACCAAAAAGAAAATGATATTGATCTTATAATAATAGGATCTAGAGGTTTAGGGGCATTTTCAAGAACTCTTTTAGGATCTGTTTCAAGTAAAGTTTCAAACAAAGCAACTTGCTCTGTACTAGTTATAAAATTTAACAGAGAATAAATTTAAATTTTTTATTAATACCCTTATAAAGCATTGACTGCGACCTTTTTATATTAAGGTCGCAGTCTTTTTAATTAATTTATTTCTATAATATTTTCTTCTAAAGCTTTAGCTTTTCCTTCTTTTAATATTTTTATTTTTTCTTCTTTTGTAAATACTAAAATACATACAGGGTCTTTTCCGCTATTTTTTATTTTATCTAAATCCATTTCAATTAAAATATCTCCCTGTTTAACTTTTTTTCCTTCAGAAGTTTTAATAAAAAATCCTTCTCCATTTAGTTCAACGGTGTCTATTCCTAAATGTATTAAGATTTCATACCCCAAATCACTTTTTAAACCCAAAGCATGACCTGTAGGAAAAAGGCTTTCCACTTTTCCAGATAATGGTGCATAAATTTTTCCATCATCTGGAATTATAGCATAACCTTCACCAAGCATTCCACTTGAAAATACCTTATCATTTACATCTTTTAAATGAATTATTTCACCAGATGTAAAATTTTTAAAATTTTCTTTTTCATTTTTTTTAAATAATTTATTAAACATTTATACTCCTAAATATTTCTATATATAAAATTTGAAAACTTCGCTTTCAAAAGGATAAAATATCATTTTTTTTGTTAAAACCTTATTTTTTCCATTTCCTATAAGATATTTAAATTCTTTCACATTTTCTAAAATATCATCAAGTAAAACTTCTGCTTTCTTTTCTCTAAAGTTATTTATGCATATTAAATACTCATTTTTATACTTCCTTAGAAAAGCAAATATGTTTTCATCATCTTCTAAAATTGGTATATAACTTCCATCTGAAATTATTTTTTCATTTTTTCTAAGTTTAATAAGTTTTTGATAATATCTAAAAATACTTTTTTCATTAAATAAATCTTTTTTTAGATTTACTTCTTTGTAGTTATCACAGAAATCTATCCACGGTTTTACATCACTAAATCCAGAAAATTCACTATCATCCCGTTGCATTGGAGTTCTACTATTATCTCTTGATTTTTCGGATAAAATTTTAATGATTTTTTCTTCATTAACCCCTTTATTTTTTAGATCATTATATGCATTAATACTTTCAACATCTTTATATTGCTCAATACTTTTAAAATTTGGATTTGTCATTCCAAATTCTTCTCCTTGATAAATGTATGGCGTTGATCTCATCATATGAATTGTTGTTGCAAGTAATGTCGAACTTTCAAAAGGATATTTTTTTGGATTTAAAAATCTTGAATTTGCTCTTGGTTGATCGTGATTATTCCAAAATGCACTATTCCATGCATTTTCTTTTTCAAGCCCAACTTGCCATTTATTGATTATTTTTTTTAGTTCTAAAAAATCAAAATCTGAATCTGTCCATTTATTTCCATTTTCATAATCTGTTTTTAAATGATGAAAAGAGAAAACCATCGAAAGTTCATCTCCATTCAGTGATGCATACTTTGAAGAATTATTTAAATCAGTTGAACTCATTTCTCCAACCGTTATAATTTTTTTGTTTCTACCAAAAGTAAGTTTATTCATTTCTTTAATGTATTCATGAACAATTTCTGTATCTGTATAAAGCTTTTTTTCATGTTCTATATTTCCATCTGAATCTTTAAGATCATTACTTTTGCCTATTACATTAAGTACATCAAATCTAAATCCTTCAACTCCTTTGTCAATCCAAAAATTGATTATTTTATATAATTCTTTTCTAAGATTTTCATTATGCCAATTTAAATCAGCCTGAGTTTTGTCATATAAACAAAGGTAGTATTCGCCTGTATTTCCAAATTTAGCCCATGCATCTCCCCCAAATTTTGATTTCCAATTATTTGGAAGACTTCCATCAGGTTTTGGTTTTCTTATATAGTAATAATCTCTATATTTTTTTTCTCCATTTAAAGCTTTTTTAAACCACTCATGTTCAATTGATGTGTGGTTAAAAACCATATCAAACATAAGACCAATTCCATAATCTTTAAATGTTTTTATCATATTTTCAACATCTTCCATAGTACCATACATAGGCTCTATCGAATAATAATCTGAAATATCATATCCATTATCATTTTGAGGTGATTTGAAAAAAGGGCTTATCCAAATCAAATCAACACCAAGAGATTTTAAATATTCTGCTTTCTCAGTAATTCCTTTTAAATCACCTATTCCATCTGAATTTGTATCTTTAAAACTTTTAGGATAAATCTGATATATTACTTTATCTTTAAATGACATTTAAAGCCTCTATTTAATTAAAACTTGGTGTTTTAAATTCAACTTTATTGTGAAATAAATTTTTCTTTTCAAAAATAACAGTTAATACAAATGGAACAATTATTGCAATTATCATCGAAATTATAAATGCTATCCAATATTTTGGCTGTATTGATAAAATTCCAGGAATTCCACCAACACCTATATTATTTGCAGTAACACTCATAAGTACTGAAAATGCCGATGCAATTGATGAGCCTATCATTGCAGCTATAAACGGAAATCCATATTTTACATTTATACCAAACATTGCAGGCTCTGTAACTCCTAAATATGCAGATATCGCAGATGGAATTGATATCTGTTCTTCTTTTTTATCTTTCTTATGAAGATAAATTATTGCAACTACTGCAGAACCTTGTGCTATATTTGAAAGTGCTATCATTGGCCAAAGTATAGTTCCGCCAAAATCAGAAACAAGTTGTAAATCGATAGCATTTGTCATATGATGAAGACCTGTTATTACAAGTGGTGAATAAAAAGCTCCAAAAATTATTGAGAAAATGACTTTAAAGTTTCCAGTAAGTCCTCCATAAACTACAGAAGAAATTAAACTACCAATTTTCCAACCTATAGGTCCTAAAATTGCATGAGCCAAAAATACCGTTGGCACTAATGAAAAAAGTGGAACAAAAATCATTGAAACAGAATTTGGAATTATTTTCTTAAAAAATCTTTCAAGGTAAACAAGCAAAAATCCAGCAAGCATTGCAGGAATTACTTGTGCCTGATATCCTATTTTATTCAAAGTAAAAAATCCAAAATCCCAAAATGGTATTTCTTTAGCTGTTGCAACAGCATATGCATTTAAAAGTTGAGGCGAAACAAGAGTAATTCCTAAAATTATTCCAAGAATTTGTGTAGTTCCCATTTTTCTTGTAATTGACCATGTAATTCCAACAGGAAGAAAATGAAAAATAGCCTCTCCTATTAACCACAAAAATTGATCAACTCCATTCCAAAATGGAGATACTGAAACAATTGTTCCTCCTAAAGAATTAAAGTCTATACTATCAAGTATATTTCTAAAGCCTAAAATTAAACCTCCAACAACAATTGCAGGAATTAAAGGTGCAAAAATTTCAGCAAGAACACTTGCAATTCTTTGCAAAAAATTTTGATTGTTTTTTGCAACTTTTTTTACATCATCTTTTGAAGTACCTTCCACACCTGAAACATCTATAAAATCATTGTAAAAAGTATCTACATCATTTCCAATAATAACTTGAAATTGCCCAGCTTGAGTGAAACTTCCTTTTACTGAAGAAAGGTTTTCTATTTTTTCAACATCCGCCTTATCTTCATCTTTAAGCACAAAACGCATTCTTGTAACACAATGAGTTACTGCTGAAATATTTTCTTTACCTCCAACAAAATCTAATAAATCTTTTGCATCATCTTTGTACTTTCCCATATACTCCTCCTATTTAAGTACAATTACACTTATAAATAAGTTATACTTTTATTATAACTTATACGTACATGTTGTGCAAATTATTTTATCCTTCTTGCTATTTCAACGAATTTAAATTTATCAGGTCTGTGTATTGACTTTGTATATTGAAAAATTGTATTGTCAGATAAATAAGTATTGCTGCTTACAACTACAACTGTATCATATGTTTTTAAATCTAATAATTTCTTTTCATTTTCAGAAGGACTCTCACAAAAAAATTGTTTCACGGCATATCCTATATTTAGTGATAAATTGTTTTCTAAATAATTGTATACAGATTTTCTTGCTTCTTTAAGTGGAATATTTGATACTATTTTTCTTCTGAAATAATCTATATCTAATATTACAGATTCATTGTTTATCTTTCTTACCCTTACAAGTTTAATAAGCTCTTTTTCTTTTTCAATTCCAAAAAGTTTTTTTACCAAACTTTCGTCATTTATTATTTCAAGATCTTCAACAATTGTTTGAGCAGATAAATTTTCAAGTTCATTTATTTCTGTAAAAGACCTAATTTCAGATATAGGAAAATTCAACATATTTCTAGAAATTACAGTTGCATTTTTCCCTTGATTTTTTTGAATAAATCCATGATTTTCAAGTATCGTCAACGCTTTTCTTACAGTATGTCTTGATGCATTGTATTTATTCATAAGATCTTTTTCAGATAAAATTTTTTCTCCTGGTTTTATTTCCTCATTCTTTATCATTTGTAAAATATCTTTATAAATTAATTCATATTTAGTCATATTTACTCCAAATTAAATAAGATTATAAATAAATAATACCTGCAGGTATACATTAAGCATTTAAAATTTTTAAAGTTGAATATATTTTTTTTATTTTGTAGGTATAGTTTTCATTGGAAATAAATTACAATGAGGTAAAAATGTTAAACGAAAAATTAAAATCATATTTGAATGAGGATTTTTATCCTTTTCACATGCCAGGACACAAAAGAAATACAGAGATCCTAAAAAATGCCCCTTATGGTATGGATATCACAGAAATTAAAGGTTTTGATAATCTTAACAACCCCAAAGATTTGTATAATGAAATGGAAAAGAAATGTGCAAAACTTTATAATACAAAATATGCAATTTTTTCCGCAAACGGATCTACAAATGGTAATCTTGCAACAATAAGAGCTTTTTCAAAGAAAAATAAAAATGCACTTATTGCAAGAAATTGTCATAAATCAGTATATAATGCGGCAGAACTTAGCAGACTTAATGTTGACTATATATATCCTGAAACTTTTTCAGAATATTACACATATATAGACCCTAAAAAAATAGAAGTTGCACTAAGTAAAAAGAATTACGGTTTTGTAGTTATTACATCTCCTACTTATGAAGGATTTGTATCAGATATAAAACAAATTTCAAAAATTTGTAAAAAATACAATACAAAATTAATTTTAGATCAAGCACATGGTTCACATTTTGGATTTTCAGACTTTTTACCAGAAAATTCAGCAAAATATGCCGATGCAACTATAACTTCTTTTCATAAAAATATGTCAGGGCTTACACAAACTGCGGTAGTTTTAATAAATGATGAAAATGAAGAAGCAGAAATAAGAAGAAATATGTCGATATTTCAGTCAACTTCACCATCTTATATTCTAATGGAATCAGTAGATGAAATGCTTGAAAACATAAAGTATTGGAAAGAACATTTCGATAACTTAGAAAAAAATTTAAACAAAATTTATTCAATGAAATTGAAACATCTTGAAATTATTGATGAAAATAATAAAGATAAATCAAAAATTGTAATTTCTTTAAAAAATACAAACATAGATGGTTTTGAATTTAGAGAACTTTTAAGAGAAAGAAAGATAGAAATTGAACTTGCATCAATTAATCATGTTATATTAATAACTACTATTTTTGATAAAAATAAAGGATTCGAAAGATTAATTAAAGCATTAAAAGAAATTGATGAAATTATAAAAAAAGATTATATAAAAATTGACCTAGAAATTCCACAACCTAAAAAAACACTTGAAATTTATGAATGCGTAGAAAAAAATTGTAAAAAAATAGATATAAAAAATGCAGTAAATAAAATTTCAGGTCAATATCTTTATTCATATCCGCCAGGAATACCTGTTATTACACCTGGTGAAAAAATTGATGAAAATACAATAAATTTCTTAATAAAACAAAAAAACTCTAAAGTTGTTTTAACTGATGGAAGAGATGAATTTGATGGAAATATAAAAATAATTGTTGATTAATAATATAAACGAATTTATGTATCAGCCTAAAATCAAAAAGGCTGGTACATTTTTTTTATTTTTTAACAAGCTTTAAGGGTGATTTCACATTAAGTTCTTTTTTGATTTTGTAATAGTTTCTTTAAATTTAGCTATTCTTTTTGAATTTAATTTTCTTTTTTTGGTATTTTTCAAATATAATTATCTTTATACTTATTAGTAAGATAAAAATATGTGTTATGATTAAAAAAAATGAGTAAATAAATTTATATTAAGAAATTTGTAAATACAAAATATGAACGTGATATAATATTATAGAAAAACTATAAATATGACGTATTGGAAATTTTGGAATACAGAGTGGAGGAATTATGATAGGTGAAAATATCAAAGAGAATGCAGAAAAGAAAGTAAATAGCAGGGAAATAGAAAAATTAAAAAAAGATTTTCCACAATTTTTTGATAAGGAGGGAGACTTTTTATTAGATAGATTTAAAGAGATGCTAAAGCAAAGTGATGTTACCCTTACCAAAGAAGGCTATGAACTTAAATTTTTGGGAAAGTCCTACGCAAGATACCTATCTTCCACAAAGACGGAGACCTTTATTGCACCCCATGTAGAGGAAAATCAAAAAGAAGAAAACAAAAACAGTGAAAATTTATATATAATCGGAGATAATATAGATGCCCTAAAACATCTTTTAGGCTCCTATTCTGGAAAGATAAAATGTATCTACATCGATCCACCCTATAACACAGGTTCAGATGGCTTTGTCTATCCCGACAACTTTTCTTTTGACGCAAAAAAATTGGCAGATATGATAGGAATAGAAGAAGAGGAAGCAGAAAGGATAATCAACTTAAAAGGCAAGAGCTCCCACTCTGCCTGGCTTACCTTTATGTATCCAAGGCTAATACTAGCAAGAGAACTACTCTCTGATGATGGGGTTATCTTTATCTCAATAGATGATAATGAACAGGCTAATTTGAAACTAATGTGTGATGAAGTTTTTGGAGAAGAGAATTTAGTGGATACACTAATTTGGAAAGGCAAAGGTGGAGGACAAGACTCAACATTTTTTGTTAAAACGTATGAATATATTTTATGTTATTCAAGGAATATTTCAGAGTTTAAGTTGTCGACATATGAGATTGAAGAAGATGACAAAAACTATATTTATTATGATGAAGAAAGAAAATTAAAGTATAAGCGACAGTTAGCAAGAAAATGGGGTTCTAATGCACGACGTGAAGATAGACCTAATTTATATTTTCCAGTTATTGCTCCAGATGGAACGGAAGTATACCCCCATCTTCCAGATGGTACATCTGGAAGCTGGAGACATAATAAATTACGTCTCCAGCTTGAAATTAAAAATGGAGAATTTGAATTTGTCAAGAACAATGATAATGAATGGATACTTTATCAAAAAATATTCGCAAGTAAAAATGGAAAAAAGTCAAAAAAATTTACTAATATTATTGATGACGCTCCAGCTGGTGCAGGAACTAAATCTATAAAAGATTTATTTGAGGGGAATGCTTATTTTGATTATCCGAAGCCAGTAACTTTAATTAAGAAGTTAATATCCATGATTGATGATGAATTTATTATCCTCGACTTCTTCTCCGGCTCTGCCACAACAGCCCATGCCGTTATGGAACTTAATGCCGAAGATGGGGGCAACAGAAAATATATCCTTGTACAACTTCCAGAACAAATAAAAGAAGATAAGCCAGCTTATAAGGCGGGGTATAAAACGATTGATGAAATTGGTCGTGAGAGAATAAGAAGAGCTGCCAAAAAGATTAAAGAAGAGACGAAAGCGGACATTGACTACGGCTTTAAGACCTATTCTTTAGAAAATGTAGAAGAAGATATCTTAACTCGCCTTGATTATTTTGATGATAATCCAAAACTAATAGTAGATGATATGGTTAGTATTTTTGATACAGAAAATTCAAGTGGAAAAGATGCTATTTTGTCTACTTATTTGGCCTTAGACGGCTATGGCCTAAGTGTAAATGCCCAAAGTTATAAATTGGATCAGTTTGTGGCAAAAAAGGTAGATAAAAGTCTTTATATTATTGACCAAGGTCTAAAATCAACGGACGTGATGGAGCTTATTAAAAGAATTGAATCTTTAGAACTTGATATCACAAGAATTGTTGTATATGCAAATTCTATAGATTTTAGTGTTACCCACGAACTAAAGAAAAATCTTTCAAACTTACGAAACAATAAGACAGTAGAGTTGATTGAGAGGTATTAATATGGGAATTAAATTAAGCATTCTCCCCCATCAAAGTGAATGTATAGAGAGGGTAAGTAAGGTATTTGAGGGTGTGGACATAAAGATTACGGAAGATATTTTCTCAAATCCCATCTTTGACAGTTCGGAAAGAAAACTTTTAAACAACATAAAAGGTATCCAGGAAGATTTTGAGGGCAAGAGCATACCCAAAGATTTACGCACAAGTGTAAAGGAAAATTTTGGTCTTGATGTCCGTATGGAGACAGGTACGGGAAAGACTTATTGTTACACAAGACTTATGTATGAATTAAACAAAAGATATGGCTTTCATAAGTTCATAATCTTAGTTCCAACTACCCCAATAAAAGAGGGAACAAAGTCTTTTATTGAATCAGATTATGCAAAAGCACATTTTGCCGACCTTTATCCAGATAAAAGACTGTCCTTGTCTATCTTAAATGCACAGAAAAATAAAAAAGGTAAAAAGATGTTCCCACAAGCAATTTCTGATTTTGCAAGAGGAACAATTTTAGAGAAAAATAAAATAAGTGCCTTACTTATGTCAAGTGGAATGCTTTTGTCCAAAGCTACAATGGATAATGAATACGACCAAACCTTGTTTGGCACATTTTCCAATCCTTATGATACACTTAAAGCAACGAGACCTATTGTAATTATTGATGAACCCCATAAGTTTAAGAGAGAAAATACTGCCTATAAAAGATTGATTGAAAGAATTGATCCTCTTTGTGTCATTCGCTTTGGTGCAACTTTTCCAAACCTTCCTAAGTCAGACCAAAAAGACTACAACAATCTTGTCTTTAATTTGGACTCATTAGAAGCTTTTAATCACAATTTAGTAAAGGGCGTTGCAACCCAGATGATTGAAGAGGAAAGTCTAAATGAAACAAGGGTAAAACTTTTAGATATAAGTAATTCGCCAAAGTCTTGTCTCATTAGAAATGAAAAAACAGGAAAAACTTTTACACTTAATTTAGGAGAGTCACTTTCTATTATTGATGACAAGTTCGGGGGTATTTTTATCAGTGCCATTGGAAAGACAGAAGATGATGATATTAAAAAGGGAGTTAGTCTTTCTAATGGGCAGATTCTTGTTAAAGGTGATCAGATTTATGCCGGTATCTATGGCAACACCTACCAAGAGCTAATGATGAAGCAGGCTATAAAAAATCATATAGAAGTGGAAAGAGAAAACTTCTTTAGAGAAAGAAAAATCAAGACCCTATCCCTATTTTTCATCGACTCCATCTATTCTTATCGAGGAGAAGAAGGAGACGGAAATTTGAGGATAAAATTTCAAGAATTATTAAAGGAAAATCTAGAGATTGAAAAAAATAAATTTAAGGATTCTAATTTAGCTATCCATAAAGAATATGTAAGTTTTCTCGAAAGTTCTTTAGAAGATATTTCTTCTACCAATGGTGGCTATTTTGCAGAAGACAATTCCACATCGGATGCTGATATTCAAAAGGAAGTAGATCAAATTTTAAGAGATAAAGAAAGTTTATTGTCTTTTAAGGATGAAAAGGGAAATTGGAATACAAGAAGATTTATTTTCTCTAAATGGACTCTTCGCGAAGGTTGGGACAATCCCAATGTATTTCAGATATGCAAACTTCGTTCCAGCGGTTCTGAAACAAGTAAACTTCAAGAAGTTGGCCGTGGACTTAGACTTCCAGTAGATGAATATGGAAATAGAATTTCTGATGAACAGTTTTATTTGACTTATCTTTTTGATTACTCCGAAAAAGATTTTGCCCAAAGTCTAATTACAGAAATCAACAAAGACAGTAAACTTACGGAGATAAATATTAAAGATAAGCTTTCTAAAGTTGCACAAGATATAGGAATAGATGAAAAGAAACTATTTATTCTTCTTTTGTCAAATGATTACATTGATATGGACGGAAATATTAATGTTGAAAATAAAGATAAATTTATAGCGGAATATCCAGAATTTAATACAGGTTTAGAAGCAAATAAGGTTATTGACAAAAACAAAAAAGAGCAAGGTATTGTTCATATTCGTAAAGATAAATTTGCCAAGATAAAAGAATTATGGACAAAAATTAATAAGAAATACTATTTGACTTTAGATACTATTTCAGATGATGAATTATATAAAGCGGCTGTCGATATTTTGAAAAAAGGCATTAAAGAAGATGTTCTAGCAAGAACAATTGAGAAAAGAACAGAAATAGAAAATAATAAACTTGTTATTAAAGAAAAGACGGCGAGCTATTTTGTTCTTGATGAAGTAATACCTTATGGCGAATTTTTAAAAAGAATTCAAAGTGCAACAGGCTTACCTGTAAAAATGATGCATAGGGCTTTATGTGAATATAATAAATTTAAAGTAGTCGATAAGAGTTTGTTTAACAGAAACTCACTTGCAAATTTTATTAGAGAGTTTCAAAATTGGTTTGAAGAAGCCTTTATAAAAAGATTCTCTTATAAAGCTCTTGATGTAGAGTCAAAGGAGACCGCATTAACTGATATTAATGGCGAGGTAAAAGAAAAAATCGTTCAAGGAACTGTTGGAATAATAAAAGATGATGATTTGTCTGTGCCTGAAAATTTCTTGTACGATAAGGTTATTTTTGACAGTCCAAAGGAAAAAGAAAGTATTAAGGAAAGTAATATCGATGAGGTTGTTGTCTTTGGTAAAATTCCAAGAAGAAGCGTTAGAGTACCCTTATATTTTGGTGGGACAACTAGCCCAGACTTTATGTATGTTATAAGAAAAGATAACAAGGATATAATAAACTTTATTGTAGAAACTAAAGACGTGGATAAAGAATCTACTTTACGAGGAGAAGAAAAGATAAAAATCGCAGCAGCAAAGAAATTTTTTGAAGAACTAAAAAAAGAAGGAATTAATGTAACTTTTGAAAAACAACTTAAAAATAATGATATTGTGACTATGATTAATGGTATTTTAAAAAATCAATAATAATTAAAAGGCTATGAGTTTAAATGCTCATAGCCTTTTTTGTTGTGCTTATAAAAAGCCAATCTAAAAATATTTAATTATTTTCTTTTCTTTAATGATGCTAAAGCTAAACTTGCTAAAGTTCCAAGTCCAACTATTGATGTAGCTGAAACTATACCTGTTTTAGGGTTGTTAGTAGCTTTTTTATCATCTTTCTTTTCTTTCTTCTCTTCTTTAGTTTCTTTCTTTGTACCAGTAAGTTCAGCAATTTTATCTTTTATAGCCTTGTCGTCGTCTGGTTTAACTTGCCATTTTTCATCTTCACTTTGTTCTTTTTCTACATGTGTTGCTATGTCTTCAATGTCTGTCCATGGAATTGATTTATGGTCTTCTTCTTTATCTATAGGTTTAGCTATATCTTCAATATCTGCCCATGTGATAGATTTACCAGTATCTTTTGTTTTAAATTTATAAATAATAACTCCCACTAAAGATTGTGGATCTCCGTCAAGTTCAACTTTTTCTTTGTTTTCGTTGAAGTATTTTAATACAGCTTTTTGTACTTCTTCAGAAACTTCTTTCTTTGTTCCTCTAAATACTTCATTGAATACATTTTCTCCATCTAATTCTATCTGAAGATTTGTAGAAGTATTTTCTTCTTCAGGTTTTTGTATATTTTCTTCTTTTTCATAAACTACAGCAAAAAGTGAAAATTCTTTAAGATTTAGTTCTATTTTATTTTCTTTTATCTTATATTCTATTTCTTCTTCTTTTTCAAAATTATCTCCTAGATGAATTACTTTTTCAACCTTTTTACCTTCAGGTATATCAAGTTCTACTTTGTAGGTTGTTTTTCCATCTTCTTCTACTTTTTTTCCTCCCTTTTCAAGATGTATTTCATAAAGATCAAAGTCTTTTTCTGTTAATATATTTTTTGCTTTTGCCTCTTCTTTTCTTTCATCTTTTTTCTCTACTTTTACTTTTATTTCTTCTTTCTTTAAAACTTTTAGTGTTACAGGAAGTTCACTTTCGTTTTCTCCATTTGTAACTTTTACTGTAAAAGTAATTTTTTTAAAATTTTCATCTTCTAAATCTAAATTAATTGTTCCAGTTATAATATTATCTTTTATGCTAAGTCCTTCTGGTAAATTTTCAACAGAAATTTTTGCTTTAGGATCTTTAACTATAATTTTTATTTCTTTAATGCTTTCTTCATTTTCAAGAGTTTGAACTTCATTAGAAATTTTAAATTCAGAGTACATAGGATCAACAGGAACTTTTCTTAAACGAAGTTCTGCAGCAGACATATCTGTACTTTGTTTTATTCCATTTGTTGAAGTTACTTTTCCTATAAGTCTAAAATATTTTGCTGTAATTGGATTTTCAAACTCTGCAATCTGCCAATTTCTATAATCATTAATATCCCAGCTTCCTTCTGCAGCTTTTTCCCATTTTAAACCATCAAGGCTATATTCTATAAGATAATCATTTATAAAGCCATTACTTCCACCTACATTTCTTGGAAGATATCTAAGTGCATCAATTGTTTCTTCTTTTGTAAGTGTGAAATTTACAACTCTATTTTCAATATGTTTTGCTTTTTTCTCATCAGGTATATTTGCTGACCAATCTGTATGCCAATGAGTTAAAGGATTATTGTCAAATGCAAGATCTATTGAGCCTTCTGTTTGTCCATTATATGAACTTTTTGCTTCTAAAGAAACTTCTTCTTTTGTCAAATCATTTTCTGAAGAAGATGCACTTGTTTCAATCTCACTTGCAAAATTAACTGTAAATGTATTTCTTGTTTCATGATCTTCTGACTCTAAAATTATTTTTACTTCATTTTCATTTTGAGGAAGTATTGTAACTGATGCATTATCTCTTGATTTTGCTTCAACTTTTGCATAATTTAAATTTGTATTGTAATGTCCGCTGTGGATTTGATCATAACTAAGATTTTTTCCATCAACTTTTATTTCATCAAATTCTGCACTGTCAAATGTATTTGTTCTAGTTTCAGATCTATACATTTCTACTTCAACTAAACCTATACTTGGATTTTGTGCCATATCTGCTGTTTTTGGTGGATTTGTAAATTCAAGTTTAACAAATGTTGCACCTATTGGGTCAATTTTGTAAGTGTATGGTTTTACATTTTCTTTTTCACCTTGTGCATTTCCAATTATTACATCTTTAATTTCAACTTCTTCCCATGAAGAACCATTGTCTGATACATAAATCTTTGTTGAATTTTTTTCAGGAAATCTTAAACTTCCTTTGTCTTTTCCATAATATATTTTAACTTCGCCCAAATTAAATTTAGTTGCATATGAAAATTCAAGTGAAAATTTATTTTTATTTTCCCTATTTGATGCTTTCCAGTTACTAAATACAGTAGGATTTGGTCCACCTGAATTGTTAAGAGAAAGTTCTGTGTGTTTATCTCTTATTGCTTCTAACGTATCACTTCCTTCAATATCAGCTTTTACATCTACAGCATTTACTGCTTCATTTTCACCCAAGAATACTTCTTCTCTTTGAACTCTTATTGTTGCTTTTAGGTCATATTCTTTTCCAAAAACTGAAGTTTTTCCATTTACAATTATATTTTGCTCTTTTGTAAATTCTTCATCTTCAATTTTTTCCCATTCAACTGGAAAACTTACATCTATTATTTCTCCATTTTTTAAAACAGCTTCTCTTTCACTTGGTAAATTTACTTTTACTCCTATAGGTGTTGTTGTAGAATAATTTAAAATTGCACCTATTTCATCAATTACATTTACATTTACAGAAACTTTTTCTCCATCAACTTCTCCTGAAATAGTAAAAGTACCTTGCTTCTTTAAATTTTCCTTATCGTAATCTTCCCATACTACATCTTTTTGACTACTTGTATTATTTGAATAATTTACTTTTACAGTTTTTGGTAAATCTAAATCTCCATTAATTTTTACAAAGTAATTTTTACTCATTGTAAATGATTCAACTGTATTTTCTTCATTTTTACTTCCAGTAGTTTTTACAGTTACTTCTGCTCCTTCAAGGCCATCAGAAGAAGCTTTTACTGTAAATTCTCCTGATTTTTTTGTAGACTGAACTATTGCTAAAACTTTTCCACTAAACGCATTTCTATTGTCATCTTTGTAAGATTGATGATCTGGCGATGAACCATTATCAACTCCTACTAATTTTCCATCTCCAACTATTTCAAATTTAATGTTGTTATTTGCATTATAAACAGGATTTCCATCTTCATCCAAAATATCAACAGTGATATATGCTAAATCATCTCCATTTGCATTTATTGTTTCTCTATCACTTTTTATTGAAATTTTTGAAGGCTCTTTACTTGTTTTTACAACTTTTCTACCTTCTGTGTCATTAATTAAATCTCCATTTTCATCATATGCGAAAGCTTCAAGAACACCATCTTCATATGGAACTCTAAAAGTCATATACAAAGCTTCATGATTTAATGGTTTACCTTTTACAGTTTTATATTTGTAATTTCCTCCATCTGAAGTATGCTCTTCAAATTCTTGACTTTCTTCAAATTTAACTTGACCATCAGTTCCTGTTAATTTTAAAGTTACTTTCTTTGCATCTGAATAAACCACAACTTCTACTTTTCCATCAGAATCTACAATAACTTCATCTCTATTCCATGAAGGAAGAATATGAAGAGTGTTTACTTCATCATTCCACTGACTTTGATAAAAATAATATCTGTCTTTCTCAAAACCTGCTGTATCTACAATTCCAAAATATGAATTTTTCGGAGAAGGCCATGAACCCTGTTTTCCTGGATATGGTCCATTTTTAGGTGTAGGTTCGCCTATATAATCAAATCCTGTCCAAACAAATTCACCTGCTACAAAATCACGTTTTATTGTTTCAAACCAAGACTGGCTTGAAAGTTGTCCCCAACCAACTTTTGACTTATCGTATGAAGTAAGCTGTTTATTTTCATCAATTTGTTGATTAGCTTTTGTAGTATATATTCCCCTACTATTAACTGCAGATGCAGTTTCTGAACCATAAATTTTCCAATCTGGATGTTCTCTGTGAATTTGATCATATTGACTTGCACTATTATAATTTGCACCAACAGTTCCATTAGCTTTATTTAATTTTTCTGCTATGGACATATGTTCGCCTATTCCACCTCTAACACGGTTACTTCCAATAGTTACAAATCTTGTATCATCAGCTTCTTTTGTCCATTTAATTAATTCATCTACTTTATTTAAATAATCATTTGCTAAAGCACCTGATGCATCTTGTTGAATTTCATTTCCTAAAGACCACATAATTATTGATGGAGCATTTTTGTCTCTATTAATAGTAGTTTTTATATCAAATTCTGCCCATGTCATATCTTCTTTTTTTGTTAAAATTTCATTGTCAGAATCAATTTTAGTATTAAACCATTTTGCATAATCGTTTGAATTTCCATTTTTCATGTGCATCCAACCGTCAAAAATTTCTTCTATAACTAAAACTCCCTGAGCATTTGCAGCTTCAATTAAATTCTTTGATGCAGGATTATGCGTTACTCTTATTGCATTTACGCCCATCTTTTTTAGAATTTCAACTTGTCTTTCAATAGCTCTTTTATTTGCTACAGAACCTAATGCTCCCTGGTCATGATGCATTGAAACACCTTGTAGTTTAATTTTCTTTCCATTTAGCGAAAAACCAAAATTGCTATCCATTGTAAAGTATCTATATCCAAACTCATCATCGTAAGTATCTAAAATTTGACCATTTGAAAGAATTTCTGTTCTTATTGTATATAGATTTGGATTTTTAATATCCCAAAGTTTCGGACTATTTATAATTAAATCATTATTAATTTCAGAAGAAGAATTTGCACTTATCTTTACAGAATCAGATATTACTTGTGATATAGAATCTCCGTCTTCTTTTCCTTTTTCAAAAATAGAGTTTCTAACTATAACATCTTTATCTTCATCAGTATCATTAACGACTTTTACATTCATTTTTGTTGTAACATTTTTTTGGTCACTATTTAATTCATTTTCAAGATTAGGTGTTGTAATTCTTGTTCCATCTAAATCAACATGAACTTTATCAGTTACAACTAATTTTATATCTCTATAAATTCCTGAACCTGAATACCATCTACTTGATGGAGTTTTATGGTCTACTTTTACAGCGATTGTATTTTCTTTTCCAAATTTTAAATAATCTGTTATATCAAAAGTAAAAGGAGTATATCCATAAGGATGGAAACCTATTTCTTTTCCATTTATATAAACTGTTGCATTCATATAAACGCCATCAAAATTAATAGAGACTTTCTTATCTTTTAAATTTTCTCCTATATTGAAAGTTTTTCTATAATTTCCAACTCCACCAGGAAGATATCCGCTTTCAGCTTCAAGATGTTCATCATAAGGTTGATCTATACTATAGTCATTTGGAAGTGAAAATTCAGTCCATGATGAATCATCAAAATTTTCCTTTTCAAAATTTGAAATTTCACCCATCTTAAATTTCCAATTTTCATTAAAACTTTGATTTCTTTCTTCTGAATTATAAACATTTGCTTTTATATCTTCTTCACCTGATTTAAAAAAATCAGAATTATTCAAATCTTTTTTGTCATCTTCTTCTGTTGTTAAATTATTAGTTTTCTCTTCAGTTTCATCTTCAACTTCTGTTGTAGAATTATCTGAAATTACATTTAAATTTTCTTCAGTTGATGAAAAATCTGTTTCATTTTTTAATAAATCGTTTTCTTTTTCTGCAAAAGAATCATTATGAGCTACCAAAGTTGCTGTTAAAGCAACAATTGATAAAATCGTTGACATTTTAAATTTATTTATTTTTTTCATTTCTTCTCCTTGTATAAAAAAGTAATCATATTTAATTTAAAAAAATAAAGATTTCTAAAATATTATATAACATAAAACAACAAAAGTAAACATAAATGCATCATATGAAAATTATTTTTTAAAAATTACATTTCATAAAATTTGAAAATTAACAGTAATTGAAAATTTTTTTCATTTTTTTTGAACAATTTTTACATTTAAGTTGTATTTTTTACTAGATGTTTATATAATATATATGGATTACATATTCAAATAAATTTGAAAAATTTAAAAACCCATATTAATGTTTTCACTGTTGAAAATTATTTGTTTGCGGTAAAATAAACTCATGGATGATATGGTTTTTATCATTTTAAATTTTTCAAAAATAAGGAGGTTTTATGGATAAAGTTACGCCACTACATGAAGAACATGTAAAATTGGGTGGAAAAATGGTTTCTTTCGGCGGTTTTGATATGCCTATTCAATATCCTACCGGAATTAAAGCAGAACATATGGCTGTTAGAGAAAAAGCCGGACTTTTTGATGTTTCTCATATGGGAGAATTTACACTTGAAGGTGAAGATGCTCTTGATAATTTAAACTATATAATGACAAATAAATTTACTGAGAAAATGAAAGACGGTGCTGCTAAATATACCGTAATGTGTATGGAAGATGGTGGTTGTGTAGATGATCTTCTTGTTTATAAAAAAGAAGAAAATAAATATTTACTAGTTGTAAATGCTGCAAATATAGATAAAGATTTTGAATGGGTTAAAGATCATATTTTTGGTAATGTGACTCTTGAAAACGTATCCGAGAAAGTTGGACAAGTTGCTCTTCAAGGTCCTAAGTCAAACGATATCTTACATAAAGTTGTTGAAGAAAAATATATTCCTCAAAAATACTATACAGGAATTTTTGATGCTGAAATTTTTGGAAAACCAGCTTTAATATCTAGAACAGGATATACAGGAGAAGACGGACTTGAAATTTATTTAAAAGCAGAAGATGTTGTTGAAGTTTGGAAAAAACTATTAGAAGCAGGAGAAGAATTTGGACTCATCCCTACAGCTTTAGGTGCAAGAGATACTCTTAGATTAGAAGCTGCTCTTCCTTTATATGGAAATGAAATGGATGAAACAGTTAATCCTTTTGAAGCAGGTCTTGGTTTTGCCGTAAAACTTGATAAAAACGATTTTATAGGTAAAGATGCACTTGTTGAGAAAAAAGGAAAAGGAAGATCAAGAATTGGTTTAAAAGTTACTGGAAAAGGAATTGTAAGAGAACATCAAGATGTTTATGATAAAGATACAAAAATAGGTCATACAACATCAGGAACAAAAGTTCCTTATCTAAATGAATCAATTGCTTTTGCACTTGTAGATAAAAAATATGAAGTTGGAACTGCTTTAGAAGTTGATGTCAGAGGAAAAAGAGTTCCAGTAGAAGTTGTTGCAACCCCTTTCTATAAAAGAGAAGATTAACAATAAAAATTTTAAAAAATAAAAAAGGAGAAATTTATTATGTCAAATTATGAAGTAAGAGATGATTTATTATATACAAAAAGTCATGAATGGGTTAAGGAAGAAGATGGTGTTTTTCTAGTAGGACTTACAGATTATGCACAAGATAAAATTGGTGATGCAGTTTATTTTGAACTTCCTGAAGAAGATGATGAGCTTGAAGTTGGAGCTGTATTAGGCGATGTTGAATCAGTAAAAGCTGTAAGTGATATTTATTCCCCAGTTGCTGGAGTTGTAGTTGAAGTAAATGAAGAATTATTAGACTCTCCTGAACTTGTAAACGAAAGTCCTTATGATTCATGGCTAATAAAAGTTGGAGAAGTTACAGAAAAAGAAGAACTTTTAAGTGCAAGTGAATACGAAGCATTTTTAAACAATCAAAAAGACGAATAGTATTAAGGAAGGTTAAGGTGAAAAATGGGAAATTATATTCCTAATATAGATGAAGAACAAAAGGAAATGTTAAATTCCCTAGGAATGTCTTCATTTGATGAATTATATAAAGACGTACCTGAAAAACTTATGAAAAATGAAACTTTCAGTATTCCTGATGGAAAATCAGAACAGGAAGTTTTAAGTTTTATGAAAAAAATTGCAGAAAAAAATAAAGTTTATGATGATATTTTCAGAGGTGCTGGTGCTTACAATCACTTTATTCCTGCAATGGTAAATAATGTAATTTCAAAAGAAAATTTTCAAACTGCATATACTCCATATCAAGCTGAAGTAAGTCAAGGTGTTTTACAAAATATTTTTGAATATCAAACAATGATTTGTGAACTTACAGGAATGGAAGCTTCAAATGCTGGTGTATACGACGGTGCATCTGCAGCAGCTGAAGCTGTAAATATGATTAGAACAAAAAAGAAAAATAAAATTCTCGTAAGTGAAACATCTCCAAAATCAACAATCGATGTTATAAAAACATATGCTTTTGGAAATGGAGTTGAAGTTGAAATAGTTCCTCAAAAAGATTATTTAACAGATATAGAAAAATTAAAAGGAATGTTAGAAAAAGATGTTTGCGGAATTTTCCTTCAATCTCCAAACTATTATGGAAGTATTGAAAATGTAGAAGAAATTGCAAATCTTGTTCATGAAGCAGGAGGAAAAGTTATTCTTGGAGTAAATCCTATGACACTTGGACTTTTAAAAACTCCTAGAGAACTTGGTGCTGATATTGCAACAGGTGATGCTCAACCTCTTGGACTTCCAATGTATTTTGGAGGACCTTATGCAGGCTTTATGGCTACAACTTCAAAAGATTTAAGAAAACTTCCTGGAAGAATTGTTGGAGAAACTCACGACAAATATGGAAATAGAGCTTTTGTATTAACTCTTCAAGCAAGAGAACAACATATTAGAAGAGAAAAAGCATCAAGCAATATTTGTTCAAATGAAGCATTATGTTGTCTTGCAGTTGCTGTATATTTAAGTGAAGTCGGTAAAAAAGGTTTGAAAAAAGTTGCAATTAATTCAATGAGTAATGCTCATTATTTAGCAAGTGAACTTGAAAAAATAGGATTTAATGTTGAAAATAAATCTGAATTTTTCCATGAATTTGTTACATCTTCAGATAAAGATACTAAATTAATTGATAAAAAACTTTCTGATAATTCAATTTTAGGAGGACTTCCTCTTGATGAAAATAGAATTCTTTGGTGCTGTACTGAAATGAATTCAAAAGAAGATATCGACAAGCTTATAAGCGTATTGAAGGAGGACTAAATGTTAATTTTTGAAAGATCCAAAGCGGGAAGAGGAACCGATGTTATAAAAGATCTCGATGTAGAAGAATATAAATTATCGCAAGATTTTCTCAGAAAAGAAGAAGCTAGACTTCCTGAAGTAGCTGAAACTGATGTTTCAAGACACTATTCTGACCTTGCAAAAAAAACCAGAGGCGTAAATGATGGTATTTATCCTTTGGGAAGTTGTACAATGAAATATAACCCAAGATTAAATGAAGCTGTTGCTTCAATGAAACAATTTTCTCAAATTCACCCTTTGCAAAGTGAAGATACAACTCAAGGTGAACTTGAAGTAATGTATCTTGCACAAAAATACTTATGTGATATTGCAGGAATGGATCAATTTACTCTTCAACCTGCAGCAGGTGCCCACGGAGAATTTTGTGGTTTATTGACAATCAAATCTTATCACGAAAAAAGAGGAGATGTAAAAAGGGATAAAATTTTAATTCCTGATTCAGCTCACGGAACAAATCCTGCAAGTGCTACAATGGCAGGATATAAAGTTATTGAAGTAAAATCAGATAAATATGGAAATGTTGACATTGAAGATTTAAAAAGAGTTTGCGGAGATGATACTGCTGGTTTAATGTTAACAAATCCGAATACCGTTGGAATATTTGATGAAAATATAGAAGAAATAACCGAAATAATCCATAGCTGTGGAGGTCTTTGCTACTATGATGGAGCAAACCTTAATGCTATAGTAGGACAAGTTAAACCTGGAGATATGGGATTTGATGTTGTACACTTAAATCTTCACAAAACTTTCTCAACTCCTCACGGTGGTGGAGGTCCAGGAAGTGGTCCTGTAGGCTGTAAAAAAGAACTTGAAGAATTTTTACCTGGATTTGTTATTGAAAAAGAAGATGACAAATATCATTTTGTAAAAGAAGATTCTTCATTTGGTGAACTTACAGGTTTTTATGGAAACTTTGCTGTTGTTCTTAGAGCTTTAGTTTACATTTTAAGTAATGGAAAAGACGGTCTTAAAAAGGTAAGCCAGAATGCAGTTTTAAATGCAAACTATATGAGACATCTTTTAGAAGATACTTATGATATTGCATTTGATAGAACATGTATGCATGAGTTTATAATAAATGCTGAAAGACTTAAAAATGAAACAGGAATTAGTGCAATGGATATTGCAAAGGGATTAATTGACAGAGGAATTCACCCTCCTACAATGTACTTCCCTCTTACAGTTGAAGAAGCATTAATGATTGAACCAACTGAAACTGAAAGTAAAGAATCTCTTGACAATACAGTAAATGCTTTCAAGGAAATTTTTGAAGAAGCCCATACAAATCCTCAAAAACTTCATGATGCTCCTATTACAACAGTTGTAGGAAGACTTGATGAAGTTGAAGCTGCAAGAAACCCTATTGTAAGATATACTTTCCCTGAAGATTAAGGAAGATAATTATGTTTGATGTTGTAGTAATAGGAGCAGGTCCAGGTGGATACGTAGCCGCTATAAAAGCGGCTCAATCTGGATTTAAAACAGCTCTTGTAGAAAAAAAAGATATTGGTGGAACATGTTTAAACAGAGGATGCATTCCAACAAAAGCCCTACTTCATTCTTCAGATTTATATGAAGAGATTAAATCTTCAAATAAATTTGGGTTAAATGTTGATAATTGTACTTTTGATTTTCAAAAAATAATGCAAAGAAAAGACGAAGCTGTTTTAACTCTTGTAAGTGGTGTAAGCAGTCTTTTAGATGCTAATAAAGTTAAAATATACAATGGAGTCGGAAGACTAAATGCTGATAAAACCGTTTCAGTAAATGGTGAAGTTTTAGAAACAAAATATGTTATACTTGCAAGTGGATCTAAACCTTCATTAATTCCAATTGAAGGAATTGACCTTGAAGGCGTTGTAACAAGCGATGAACTATTAAATTTAAAATCACTTCCAGAAAGCCTTACAATAATCGGTGGTGGTGTTATCGGAGTTGAATTTGCACAAGTTTTCGCACAACTTGGAGTTAAGGTTACAATAGTTGAAGCACTTAAAAGATTAGTTCCTGTAGTTGATAAAGAAGTTGGAAGAAGTTTACAAACTACACTAAAGAAAAAAGGTGTTGACATTCATACTTCTTCTTCTGTTACAAAAATAGAAAAAAATGGTGATAATTTATCTTTATATTACACCGAAAAAGGAAAAGAACATACTGTAGAAAGTGAACTTGTTCTTTGTGCAGTAGGAAGAAAAGCTCAATTTGATGACCTTTTTGCAGATGGTGTTGAAGTTGAAATGGAAAGAGGAAGAATTGTAATAGATGATAATTTCCAAACTTCAATGAAAGATGTATATGCTATAGGAGATATAGTAAAAGGACCACAACTTGCACACAAAGCAAGCGCAGAAGCTATTTATGTTATTGAAAAACTTGCAGGAAATATTCCTGATATAAATATAAATGTAGTACCAAGTTGTATTTACACAACTCCTGAAATTTCTTCAGTTGGATTAAGCGAAGAAGAAGCTAAAGAAGCTGGTATAGAATATAAAACTTCAAAATATTTAATGACAGGAAACGCCAAAAATATAATAGTGGATGGAGACAGAGGTTTTATAAAATTAGTAAGTGAAAAAGAAACAGGTAAAATACTTGGTGCTGTAATGTTCTGTGAAAGAGCAAGCGATATGATTGGGGAAATTACAACAGCCATCACAAATGAAATGACTGTTAAACAACTTCTTTCATCAATGAGAGCTCATCCGTCATTTAACGAAGGTTTAAGAGAAGCTCTTGAACTGTTAGAAGGAAATGCAATACACGTAGTACCTAGATAATTTTTAAGTTATTTATGCCATTGACAAAAAAATAAGACTTTTGATAAAAATTAAATATCAAAAGTCTTATTTTTATTAATTTATATTATTAACTTCCTCCAAAAAAATAATCTCATCACATATTTTTTTTGCCAGATTTATATTATGTGTAATTACTAAAAGCCCTATTTCTTTTTTATTTGACACATTTATTAAATATTTCCATATTTGTGCCTGATTAATAGAATCAAGCATTGAAGTTATTTCATCACAAATTAAAAATTTTGTTTTATTATTTAAAACTCTTGCTATGCAAAACCTTTGTAGCTCTCCTAAAGATAATTCATTTGGAAATCTGTTTAACCATTCTTTTTTTATTCCCATTTCTTTAATTATATTTTTATCGATATTTACAACTTCATTTAATGTTTTTTTCATTTTCCACTTAGGGTTTACTGCAAATTCTGGATGTTGATAAATTAATTGTACAGGGTTATAAGATTTTTTTGGTAGTGCTTTATTATCAAATGAAACCTCTCCCTCATCTTGTAATTCATATCCAGATAATATTTTTGCAAGTGTACTTTTTCCATATCCAGAAGGTGCTAAAATTCCTGTTATTTTTTTTGAATCAATTTTTAAACTTAACCCTTTTAAAATGAACTTTCCTTTTTTTTCATATTTAAAACTTATATCTTTAGCTTCAAGAAACATATAATCTCCCCTTTATAAAACTCTAAAAAATTTTTGATTCAAATTCATTTTGAGGAAGTGATTTTATTAATGATTTACTATAACTATTTTCCAATAAATTTCCTCCAGATAAAAATTTTGATACTTCTTCTTTTTCTATAATATTTCCGTCTAAAAAAACAGCTATACTGTCTGAAACATTTATTGCAAAATCGATATTATGTGTAATTATTAAAATTGATTTATTTTGTGATGAAATATCTTTAAAATCTTTAATTATTTCTTTTTCTATATTTTTATCTACACCTGGTGTTGGTTCATCTGCTATAAGAAATTTAGGATCATTCATAAGTGATGCACAAATCAATACCCTCCTAGCCATTCCACCAGATATTTCAAACGGATATTTATCTTTTATATCTAATGGCAATTTATATTTTTTAAATAAATTAATCATTTTTTCATAATTGCCGCTTACTCCTAAAACTTGTTTTCCTATTTTCATAACTGGATCTAAGTAATCAACAGATTGAGGAATATATGAAATATCTTTTCCTAATAATTTTGAAATATTTTTATATTCTATTTTTTCACCATTATATTTTATTTGCCCTGTAACTTTAGAATTCTTAGGAAGTAAATTTAAAATAGAATGAGTAAGTACACTTTTTCCAGAACCACTTGCCCCTATTATCGAAAGAATTTCTCCAGCTTTTAAAGTTAAAGTCAAATTTTTAATTACTTCAACCTCATATTTTTCTACAAGATTTTTGTACAATTCAAATTTCACGTTTAAATTTTTTATTTCTAAAATATTTTCTTCATTAATCATATTTTCCTCGTTTACTTTGTAGATGGATTTAAAAATGTTTTAAGAGTTTCACCTAAAAAATCAAACAATAAAACTTCAATTAGAAGTAGTAAACCTGGAAAAAAAACAAGATGCCATTTTCCAAGTGCTATATTGTTTACAGATTCCGACAAAATAATTCCTATTGCTGGCATTTCTCTTGGAAGACCAAATCCTAAAAATGTTATAGATGCCTCATGCATTATAGCATGCGGAAAAAGTAATATTAACCCTATAATGTATGATGGAAGTATGTTAATAAATATATGACTTATAGCAATTTTTATTTTTGATTTTCCAAATTTTTGAGAAATTTTCACATATTGCGAAGACCTAATTTTAATTATTTCAGCTCTTATAATTCTTGTAAGTGTAGGCCAATGAGTTAAAGCAATTGCCATAGTAACCCCCTTTACACCTTTTGAAAACATAAATGAAATTAAAATCATTAAAACCAGATGAGGAAGTCCCATGCAAAGATCAACTAGAAAATTTATTAATCTATCAATAAACTTATTATTAAGTGACGAAAAAAAAGCAAAAACAATTGCAATTATTGAACTTATAAAAGCTGCTGACAAACCGATAATTAAACTGTTTGAAAGAGCTTTAAAACTTCTAAAAAACATATCTCTACCCATAAAATCACAACCAAAAGGGTGAATTAAACTTGGAGATAGAAATTTATTTTCAAAATTTACATCATATAAATTTTCATTTATTTTTACTGAAAAAATGAATGAAAATACTATGTAAAAAAAAGCCAAAATTGAAAATATTAAAATCAATAATCTTTTATTAATAAATCTATTTTTCATTTAAAACACCTTTTTAATTGAAGGATCAACAAACAAATATAATATATCAGCAGTTAAATTTCCACAGAAAACAAATATAGCACTAAAAATTGAAATTGCAATAAGCAAAGGTACATCTGCATTTAAAGCTGATGAAACTGTTGCCGTTCCAATTCCAGGATATGAAAATACACTCTCTATTAAAGCAGTTCCTCCAAAAAGTTCACCAAATGATGAAAATGTAATTGTTATAAATGGAATTAATATATTTCTAAGCACATGTCTTTTTACAATTTCTCCTTTACTTTCTCCTCTTGATTTTGCATATAAAATATAATCACTATTTATAATTTCAATATATTTTTCTCTCGTAAAAAGTGCTATATCTCCAAAGCTTACAAGAATAAGAGAAAGAGATGGTAATACTAAATGATAAAATCTATCCAAAAAAGTGACATCTTCCTGAAGTTTTCCAAGTGGCGTTGCCATTCCTAATGGAAATAAACCAAGCTTCACAGAAAAAACCATTAAAATTAAAATTGCAATCCAAAAAGGAGGTGATGACTTTGTAAAAAAACACATTAATCTAATAAATTTATCTATAATACCTCCTTCATTCATTGCACTTTTAATTCCAAGAACAAGTCCTAATATTGCAGATAAAAACCAAGATATAAACATCAAAAAAAACGAATTTGAAAATCTTTCAATAAGTACTTTCGATACTGACTTTTTATAAGTAATGGAAACTCCTAAATCTCCATTAAGTGCATTTTTAGCCCATTTAAAAAATCTAACTTGTTTTTTTTCATTCAAACCCCAGTATTCTGAAATTTCATTTTTAGCCTCTTGTGAAAGTGAATTTTCACTTCCAACATAGGATGTTAAAGGATCTATAGGAGCACTTGTTATTAAAAAGAAAGATAAAATACTTATAGATATAATTAAAATAATCATTCTAAATATTTCAGATGAAATAAACTTAACTATTTTCAATTTTTTACTCCTTTTAAATTTTTAATTTTATCTCCACTTCCAATCTTTCATATTGCATATTATAGGGCTTCCGTGTCCATGGGGATGTGGAATTTGAGTATCTTTACTGATATCTAAATTGTTTTTTATAAAATAGCAATGTTCAATATTTGCAATGAAAAGATATGGATATTCTTTATTTGCCTCATTTTGTACTTCTTTCCATAGATCATTTGTATTTTCAATATCAGTTGATAATATCGCTTGATTTATTTTTTCATCAACTAAAGTATTATTAAATCCTACAACGTTTGAATATTCCTCTTTCATAAATTTTTTTGAATTATATAGATTATTTAAAACTGTCGGACTAAATTGTCCCCAACCCCAAACAACAGCACTATTATATTCAATATTTTTTGCTTCATCCCAACTTGAAATTTTTGTTTCGATATTTATTCCAAGTTTTTTTGCTTCTTTTGATAGAGCAACTGCAAGCTTATATCTGTCCTCATCATCTCCAAGTGCAAATAAATCAAATGAACATTTAACAGAGTTTTTTTCTCTTATTCCATCCCCATCTTCATCTATCCATCCTGAATCTTCGAGAATTTTTTTTGCTTCATCTTTCTGGTTATCTTCTATATCAAAAGAGGCTGCCCATTCTAAGTTATTTGTAAAATTAGTGGCTTTTTTACCAATAGAATTAAATGCATTATCTATTATTTTTTGTCTATCTATTCCAATTGAAAGTGCCTTTCTAACGGCTATATCACTTGTAACATCATTTCCAACTTTAATTTTTTTACCATCTACTTTTATTTCTTTTTCATTTAACAAAGGAAGACTTACATTTCTTACATCCATAGTTTCAAATTTTTCTAAATTCATAGAATCTAATTTTTCTTTTGAAAACGAAGTTGATACCATTACAATATCAATTTGACCAGATTTTGCTTTTGCAAAAGCTGTATCAGAATCCATTTTTACTAAAGTTATATTTTTAATTTTAGGTTTTTTTTCAAAATAATTTTCATTTTCTTGCAAAATAATTTGTTGGTCAATGTCATATTGAATTACTTTGTATGCGCCAGTTCCAATTGGCATTGTATCAAATTTTTCGCTATCATAAGAATCTGAAGGTACAATTTGAAGTTGACTTGTTACATCAAAAAAAGGAGAATATGGTTTTTTTAAAGTAAATTCCACTGTGTGTTCATCTATTTTTTTAGCATCTTTTAACTGAGAAAGGTCTACATTTTCATTATTTCCCTGATTTTTCTTTACAAGATTATATGTAAAAACAACATCATCGGCATCAAACTTACTTCCATCACTAAATTTAATATTATTTTTCAATTTATAGGTATACTTTAAACCATCATCACTTATTTTCCAACTTTCAGCTAAATCTCCGATATATTTTCCATTTTTATCAACTTTTAAAAGTGCATTATTTATAAAAGGATATCCATAAGACATCGCACCCTTTATAGGGTCAAGGCTTGATTCAAAGATATTATTTCCTACAAATGCTACAACATTATTATCTTTTTTATTAGCAAAAACTTTTAATTGTAGAGAAATAAAAATTGTACATATGAAAATTAAAAAAGTTTTAATTAAAAATTTTTTTCTCACTTTTACCTCCATTTTATTTTTAAAAACATTGTATAAAATATATTTTTTTTATACAAGCCCCAGAAGGGGTTAAATTTTTTATAAAAAATTCATCTTGAAGATAGTAATTAAATTAAGTAATGTAATTATATGAGAGAAGAAAATGATAATTTAAAAAATGAAAATAAAATAGAATGTAATCATCATCACAATCATACGCATACCCACACTCAAACTAAAAACGTTCTTAATAGAATGTCAAAAATTATAGGTCATATGGAGTCTGTAAAGAAAATGGTTGAATCTGGAAGAGATTGCAGTGAAGTAATAGTTCAACTTGCAGCAATAAAAGGTGCAATTAACTCAACTGCAAAAGTAATTATAAAAGATCATATAGATCACTGCATTGTAGATGCTGTAAAAACGCACGATGAAAAAACAATTGAAGATTTAACAAATGCCATAGATAAATTTATTAAATAATGCTTTTATCTTTATATTTTTTATAAAATTATTTAGTATTAAATAAAAATCACAATAAAAAACCTCATTACATTTTATTTTCGTAATGAGGTTTTTTTATAAATGTTTATTTATAAAAGTTTAAAGTTTCATACTATCTTGTTTTCTTCTTAAAACATAAATTGTAGATTCTTCATCCAAATTAACCATATCATATGTGATACGAGTTGATTTTTTTATATCAACTTTTGCAGTCGTGTTTTTATCTATAAGAGATATTGGTAAAAGATTTCCATTTTGCTGGGTATCATGTGAGACTAAAAGCCCATATACTTTATCAGAACCAATTCCATCTATTTTTTCTCCCTTTTTTATATCTCTTTTTGCAATTGTAATAGTATCTGCAACCTGCCCTTGAATAGGTGCAATTGTAGCTTCATTTTCTATAATTGCATTGTATATGCTTATAGGAGTTTCTAAACTTGTAAGATGATATGGCCTAAATAAAAGATAATTTGGTCCGTCTCCATACCCTAAATACTTCATTGTATCTTTTACTTCTTCTTTATCACTTGTAACTATTAAAAAAACTCCAGGTGCCATTCCTGGTGAAAAATCAACTCTATTATAACTTTCAAAAACTCCTCCATTTATTTCAAGTTTATAATCTTCTGTTGCATTTTTAGGATTTGTTTCAATTCCATAACATCCATCTATATCAGGTAAAAACCCTAGGCAGTTACATACTGCATTTAATTCAACCATTGTGTTTGTACCATCAACAAAACTTGTAAGCATTCTCGGTGAAAGTCCTTTTGAAAGTGCCTCTTCTTTTAAAGAATCTGGAGTTGCATTTCTATCTAATGGATTGTTTTTCCCTTTTGCTGCAAAAAGAACATCAAATCCTGCTCCCATCGCAAAATCACAAAGATCAATTATAGCTCCTGGCTCATCTCCTGCAGAGCCTGTATAAATAACACCTGCTTTTTTTGCCATATCTAGTAGAATAGGTCCAACTACAGCATCGCATTCAACATTAAGTGATATTATATGTTTATGATACTGAATTGCTTTTGTAGCAATCTCTGCTCCAAAAGGAGGGTTTCCTGTACAATCAACAAGTGCCTGAATTTGAAAAAGTTTATAGCTAAATTTATAATTTTCACTTACTACAAAAAATCCTTTATCTATAGCCTCTCTTGCCTGCTTTATATCATTTGTAACTATAATTTTATCTTCACTAATTCCGCTATTTATTAATGCTTTTCTTGCTTTTTCACTTGTGTGGTCAATTACAAGAACAATATCCATTCCATCAACATTTGAAATTTGGCTTAATAGCGATGAGCCCATTTTTCCACACCCTAAAAGGGCAATTTTTATTTTTTCTCCTTTATTCTTAAATTCTTTTAGTTTTCTTTTTATTTTAAACATAATATCTCCTTTAAATTGCTATAGGCACTAAAAGCTGAAGTAAAAGCCCGTTGAAGATTATACCCACCACAGTCTCCTGAAACATCTATAGCCTCACCTATTATATATACTCCATCAAATCTTTTAAGCCTCATAGTTTCAGGGTCTATTTCATCACATGATACACCGCCAATTGTAACTTGTGCACTGTCAAATGAATGAGGAGAAATTAATTCATACTCAAAAAATTTAAGAGTTTTTGCAATTTTTTCTATTTCTTTATCAGAAAGATCTTCTATTTTTACTTTTTTTCTTAATGACCTGTAAATGATTTCAGAAATCAGTTTTTCGTGAACAAGTCCTAAAAGAAAATCATTTATATTTCTATTTTTAAATAATTTTTTTCTTCTTTTTAGTTCACTTACTAGTTTTTCATATTCATAATCATAACAAAAATCTATATAACATACACACTTTTTGTTGTTTTCAAGATTAATAACTGCCTCGTTTGAAATGTTAAAAACTGCTGTTCCAGAAATTCCATAGTCTTGAAAGAGAACATCTTCCGTAGAATATTTTACCAATTTTCCATCAACTGTTAAAGTTAGTTTTGCCTTTACCTTTGTCCCCTTCATTAATTTTGTAGGTTTTATTTTGGTGTCAAAATTTATTATTCCAGGAAGAAATTTTTCAATTTTTATTTTATTTTTTTTCAAAATTTCAAAAATTTTACCGTCTGACCCTGATTTTTTTAATGTTTTTCCACCAAAAGACAATACAAGATAATCATATGAAATTTTTTCATCTTTACAGATTATCTCTTTATTTAAAAAATCTATATCTTTTACTTCTTTATTAAATAAAAATTTTGATTTTTTTTTAGCTTCTTCTAAAAGAACGCTCTGTACTGTTTTTGCGGACATTGTTTTTGGATAATAACGACCACTTTCAAGCATTACATAATCTATACCAATTTTTTTGAAATAAGATAAAATTTCTTTTAATGAAAATTTTGAAAGTGCTTTTTTACAAAAATTCGAATCTTTCGAAGTGTAATTTTTATATGACAAATTTTTATTTGTAAAATTGCATCTTCCATTTCCTGTGGCAAGAAGTTTTCTTCCTGCAAAGTCATTTTTTTCAATTGCAATTTTTGGATAATTAAGCATTGAACAAAATGCTAATCCAGATGCCCCAAGACCTATGACTGCAATTCTTTGCATTTTTCATCAATTACTTCTTTAAGAAGTCCTCTTTCACTAAAAGGAATTTTGTTATTTCCTATTATTTTCAGAAAGTCCTCATCACCTTTTCCAACTAAAAGTATATAGTCACCTTTTTGTGCATGGTCAATTGCATATCTTTGTGCTTCTTTTCTATTTATATTTACTACATATTCCCCATTATTTTCTTTTATTCCATCAACAATATCACTTGCTATCTGCTCTGCCGTATCAAATTTTGGATCATCCATCGTAACTATTGAAAAAACTTTATTTTTTGCTGCAATTTCTCCCATTGCCTTCCTATTTTCATATGTCCTTGTACCATTAAGACCATAAACTGCATAAATTTTATGTCCTTTAGGAACTGCTTTTAAAAGTTCATCAAAAGATTTTGGTGTGTGTGCAAAATCAAGAATAATATTAAACCCAAAAGGATTTTCAAGATATTCAAATCTTGCCTTTACACCTTTAAATTTTTCAAGTGCTTTTGAAAGTTCATAAAGAGAATATCCCATATCATTTAATACTGCTACTGCAGCAAGAGCATTATATGCATTAAACTTTGCAATTGTATTAAGTTTAAAATCAACTGAATTTATTTTAAAAAGTAATTTATCATCTTTTATTTTTATATCTGAAATATTATAATCGCTATCAGAGCTTCCAAATGTTATGGCATCTTTAAATCTTTCTTTTGCTTTTTTCCCATAAATATCATCAAAATTTACCACTTTCTTTTTTGACATTTCAAGTAAAAGCATTTTTGCATCAAAATAATTTTCCATAGTTTCGTGAAAATCAAGATGTTCTTCCGATAGATTATTAAATATACCATAATCAAAATCAAATCCATAAACTCTTTTTAAATAAAGTGCATGGCTTGATGCTTCAATCACTGCATTTTTATATCCTTCATCAAGTCCTTTTTTTAAAATGTCATTTATTTCATTTACTTCTGGAGTTGTATTATTTGTATTTATCCATTTATCATCATTTTTACTTCCATAGTAAGATCCATTTGTACCAATCATTACGCTTTTCCCTTTAAAATATTTCAAAAGGAAAAAAATCATACTTGAAACAGTGGTCTTCCCATTAGTTCCTGTTATTCCAAATAAAAGCTGACTTTTAGAAGGATTATTAGTAATAATATTTGAAACTTGTGCTAATGCTTTTCTTGCATCTTCAACTTTTATATAACTTATATCTTCTCTAAAATCTATTTCTTCAGTATAAACAATTAACTTTGCCCCATTTTTAATTGCATTATCAATAAATTTATGACCGTCAACCTCATATCCTTTTATTGCTACAAATGCATAATTTTCTCTTACATCTCTTGAGTCACTTGTAACATTTTTTATATCTTCATTGTCGTAAATTTTTTTTTCTATAAAATCTATATCTGAAATAAAGTCTTTTATTTTCATTAATCTATTTTATAACCTTCCTTTTGCAACTTTTCGATTATTTTCTGTAAATGGTCACTACCATTTATTTCTGCAGTTATTTCAACAAAAATATTTTTATATCTACTTGCCTCTCCCCAAAGGTCATGATAAATAGACATAATATTTGCCTTTGTCTGAGCAAAAATAGAAAGCAATTTTTCAAGTGAACCAGGGGTATTAGAAATTTCAAGTCTAAAAGTATGAATTCTATTTGAAACAAAAAGTCCTTTATCAATTAATTGAGAAACAAATGACATATCAATATTTCCACCACTTATTATACAACATATATTTTTATTGAAAAAATCTAATTTTTTTACTGCTGCAATTGAAAGTAGTCCTGAAGGCTCGGAAACAAGTTTATGTTTTTCAATTAGCTCAATAAATGATTCTAATAATTCATCTTCTGTTATTGAAATCCAACCATCTACGTAATCTTTACAAATCTCAAAAGTTTTTTCTCCAACTTTTGCAACAGCAGTCCCATCTGCAATTGTATCGGTTGAATCTAATTTAATTATTTTATTACATTTTACAGACTTTTGCATACTTGCTGCATTTTTTGGTTCTACTCCAATTATTTTTATTTTAGGATTTATTTCTTTTGCACAAAGTGCAACTCCTGAAATTAATCCTCCTCCACCTACAGGAACTAAAATATAATCAATTTCAGGATTTTCTTTTAGAATTTCAAAAGCTATAGTTCCTTGGCCTTCAATTACATCATAATCATCATATGGAGGAATATATGTATATCCTTGAGTTTTTGACAAATTCATTGCATATTCATTTGTCTGATCGAAATTACTTCCTTGTAATCTTACTTTCGCTCCATATTTTAAAGTCCCATCTACCTTAATCATCGGCGTTTGTTCTGGCATACAAATTATTGCCTCAATATTTTGAGTTTTTGCAGAAAAAGATACTCCCTGTGCATGATTTCCTGCTGATGCTGTGATTATTCCTCTGTTTTTTTCATCTTCATTTAATTTTGAAATTTTATTATATGCTCCTCTTATTTTAAATGAACCTGTCATTTGTAAATTTTCAGGCTTTATATAAACATTATTATTTGAAATATCAGAAAAGTAATCAGACTTTATAAGTGTAGTGTTTCTTATTACAGGTTTTAAAAGTTCCGATGCTTTTTTAAAATTAAATTTGTGATCTATCATTTAATCCTCCTATCCAAATAACATTTTATAATAAAAAAAATAAAAAATCAAAAAAGGTTTTCATAATTAATTTATGTTTTTATTCTTAATTTTTAAATTAAAAAGGCACGAAAATTTACTTTCGTGCCAAAATATTTTTATAAATGAAGTGCTTTCTGGAGTCTTTCTTTATCAAAACCTACAATTTCTTCTCCGTCTATATCAATTACCGGAACTCCTCTATGACCTTTTTCAATAAGTTCATTTAAAGCTTCTCTATCTCTATCTATATTTTTTTCTTCATATTCTACATTATTTTCATCAAAAAATGCTTTTACTGCTTTACAATATCTGCATGTACTTGATGTATAAACTTTTACTTTTGACATATTTTCCTCCTATATAAAAATATTTTACTTTATTGTCTTTTTTTTTCAATTTCATTTGCTAAGTTGATGTAATCGTCGATATTTAAATTTTCAGATCTCAAATTTTCATTTAAATTTAAGCTTTTAAAAATTTCTTTTAAATTTTCTTTTTCTTCAATATCGCTTAAAGAATTTAATATTGTTTTTCTTCTCTTATTAAATGCAGCTCTTATAAGATCGTTTAATAAATTTCTGTTTACTGTTTCATCATAAAGTTCAGGAATCATTGTAACAACTGCACTATCAACTTTTGGTTTTGGAATAAAAACCGTATTTGGAACTTTAAATTTCATTTCCGCTTTTGAATAAAAACAAACAAGTAAAGAAAGTGAAGAATAATTTTTTTCATTGACTTTTGCAAGCATTCTCATTGCCATTTCTTTTTGAACCATTAAAGTCATTTTTTCTATTTTTGTATTGCTTTTTAACAGTTTTTCTATAACAGGAGATGTTATATTGTATGGTAAATTTGAAACAACACTAAATTTTTCTCCACTAAATTCATCATTACAAAGTTTTTCTAAATTTATTTTTAAAAAATCTTTGTGTATTATTTTTACATTTTCTATTCCAGAGAAATTTGAAAAAAGTATTGGAATTAAATCATTATCAATCTCAACTGAAACGACTTTTTTTGCTGATTTTCTAATTTCATCTGTAAGTGTTCCAATTCCAGGACCTATTTCTAGCACATATTTATTTTCAATATCAGCTACTTCAACAATTTTTCTTACAATATTATAGTCTGTAAGAAAATTTTGACCAAGTGATTTAGAAAATTGGAATCCAAATGCATCAATTATTTGCTTAATTGTTTTTTGTGAGTAAAGTTTCATAATTTTTTTACCGCATCTTTAAATTCTTCTCTTGTTATCATAAAAGAATTAAGCCTTTTTAGAAGTTGTTTAGAATTTGAATATCCTATTCCAAGTATCTGTCCAAGTTTAACTCTTTTCTTTAAACTGCCATCTCCTGCATAAAGACCATTATCTATTAAGTCTTTTAGTGTAAATTCTTCTCTTTTATCAGTTAAGTTTGCTTTAGCTTTTTTTAATGCATCAATTATATCTTCTTTAGATGCATTTTCTATTCCTATATCATTTTTTTTAGTTGCTTTATCTCTATCTAAAAAAGCTTCTTTAGCATTTGGAATTTTTTCTAAAATTTTCTCTCTTATTCTTTTCCCTGCATAATCTGGATCGGTAAAAATAATAATTCCAGTTCTTTCATTTATGTTTTTTAATTTCTCCAGAAATTTTTCACCAAAGTAGTATCCTCCAGTTGCAACACACTCACAGTCGATGGCACTTTTTACATTTGAAATGTCATCTTTTCCTTCAACAACAATAGTTTCTTTTATTTTCATATGTCAAAAAACCTTTCAGTATTCTTTGTAACCTTTTTGGTGAAATTTTCTAATTTCATATTATAAATTTCTGCCAACTTTTCTGCAATAAAAACTATTTTTCTTGGATCGTTTAATATTCCTCTTAAAGGATAAGGGCTTAGATAAGGCGAATCCGTCTCAAGCATAAGTCTATCTATTGGAATATTTGAAACTACTTCTCTATATAAATCCTTATTTTTCCACGTAACAGCCCCACCCAAAGATATGAAAAATCCAAGATCAATATATTTTTTTAAAAGCTTTTTATCTCCTTCAAAACTATGAATTTGTACTTTTAAATCTGAAAAATTTTTTAAAATATCATAAACTTCATCATTTGTATCTCTTGAATGTACAACTACAGGAAGTTTTAGTTTTTTTGCAAGCTCAAGCTGATCAATAAAACATTGTTTTTGAATATTTTTATTGTCATCTTTCCAATGATAGTCAAGACCTATTTCGCCTATTGCAACTGTTCTTTTAAAAGAAGCAAGTTTTTCTAAAATATATAGATCTTCTTTTTTATATTCATCTGCATTTTCAGGATGTATTCCCACAGCAATAAAAACATTTGAATATTTTTTTGAAAGTTCTAAAGCTTTTATGCTTGAATTTATTGTATCTGATGGATTTACAATTTTATCAACACCCCAATTTTTTAAATCAGATATTATAAAATCTCTATTTTTATCAAAATCATTACTTGTAAGATGACAATGTGAATCTATTAAATGCATTATGAAATTTTACTTCCTGCACCGAGTTCTTTTAGTGACGATATTACAGATAAATCACCATCTTTACTTTCTGCAGACAAAATCATTCCTTTTGACTCAATTCCTCTCATTTTTCTTGGAGCAAGATTTTTTACTACAACGACATTTTTACCAATTAAATCATCTTTTGAATACCACTTTTTAATTCCTGAAATTATTGTTCTTGGTTCTTTTTCACCTATATCAATTTTGAAAACTAAAAGCTTATCAGCATCTGGATGTTCATAACAGTCTAAAACCTTTCCCAAAACCAAATCCAATTTGTCAAAATCTTCATAAGAAATTTCATCTTTAGAAAATTCTTCTTTTTTATTTTCTTTATTTTCTTCTTTAATAGTTCTTTGTTTAATTAATTCATTATTTTCTTTATGAAGTATTTCAAGTTCTTTATCAACATCAAGTCTATCAAATAGATTTTTCCCTTTTGAAACTTTTAACCCATTTGGTAATATTCCAAATTCTGATGCGGATTTAAGCCCTTTATTTTCAAATCCCAATTTTTGTAATATCTCTTTTGTAGTATTTTCCATAACAGGTTCTATTAATTGAGATACTATTCTTAAAGTTTCGGCAAGATTATATAAAACTGTATTAAGTCTTTCAATTTTTTCATCTCTACCCAAAATCCAAGGCTCTGTTTCATCAACATACTTATTAGCACGTCTAATAAGAGTCCAAACTGTTTCAAGTGCTTCATTAAATTTAAAAGAATCCATTTGTTCTATAAATTTATCATATGTTTCATGTGCAAGAGATTTTAAAGAATTATCAATTTCATCATTTACATTTGTATTTTCAATAATTCCACCATTATATTTTTCAATCATAGATGTTGTTCTTGAAACTAAATTTCCAAGATCATTTACTAAATCTGAATTATATCTTTCCAAATACTTTCTTGAAGAAAAATTTCCATCCGATCCAAAATTAAATTCTCTTAAAACAAAGTATTTTATTGCATCTATTCCATATAATTTTATTAAAGGTTCTGGATACATGATATTTCCCTTCGATTTACTCATTTTATCATTTTCAAATAAAATCCATCCGTGAGCAAATATTTTTTTTGGAAGTGGCATATCCAAAGCCATAAGAAGTGCAGGCCATATTATTGCATGAAATCTTACTATATCTTTTCCAATTAAATGTACACTTGCAGGCCAATATTTATTGAATTTTTCATCATCAAATTCATATCCTATTGCAGATAAATAACATGTTAATGCATCTATCCAAACATAAACTACATGCTTTGAATCAAAAGGTACATCTACTCCCCAATCAAAAGAAGTTCTTGTAACCGAAAGATCTGTAAGTCCTTTATCTATAAAATTATTAAGCATTTCAGTCTGTCTAAAATGAGGCTCTAAAAATTCTGGATGGTCTTTATAATATTGTTTTAGTTTATCAGCATACTTTGAAAGTCTAAAGAAATATGTTTCTTCCTCTTCATAATGAACAGGTCTTCCACACATTGGACAATTTCCATTTTCATCAAGCTCTTTTTCCGTCCAAAATGTTTCATCTGGAGTGCAATAATAACCTTTATAAGTTCCTTTGTAAATATCACCTTTGTTATATAATTTTTCAAATACGTGTTGAACATTCAACTCGTGATCTTTATCTGTACTTCTTACAAATGTATCGTATTTGATATCGAGTTTTTTCCATAAATCTTTTGTTTCATCTACAATTTTATCTACGTATTCTTTTGGAGTTTTTCCAGCTTTTTTTGCTGTTTCCATAATTTTTTGACCGTGTTCATCGGTTCCTGTTATCATGTATGCGTCAAATCCCTGTAATTTTTTGTATCTTTTTAATACATCGGCAATAATTGTCGTATAAGTATTTCCCAAATGTAAATTACTATTGGGATAATATATCGGGGTAGTAATATAATATGATTGCTTAGCCATATAATCTCCTTAATTAACTTATAATTTATCTATATAATTAGTTTTATTATATTATTTTAAAGCTTAAAATTCAAAATTAACAACTTCTATACATTTTTAGATTAAATTTAATTCTAACTTTTTAATAAGAAAAACCCCAAAATCTGTATTAAATATTTTGGGGTTTTTCTTATTTATTTATATAATTTTTATATTAAGCAAATAGAGGGTTTATTATTTATAATTTTATTTCTTGAAGTGTTGTTGTTTGTATATATGCTTTTAATTTTCTACTTATTTTAACTCCATCTTCTGTTTCAATTGCATTTGTACCAATTATTGTATCCATTGCATTTGATACTTCATTTTCGTTATATTCATCTTTTGGATTATTAACTGTAATAGTTTTGTTTTTTCCATTATTATCTTTAAATATCATTTTTAATGATTTGTTCATATTTTCTCCTTTTTTATTTTTTATAGTTACTTTTATTAAGCCAATTCTTCGATTGTGATTTTAAATGCTTTAGAAAATTCACCAGATGTTAATGATGAATATGTTCTTGCAAGTGTAAGTAAATTATCATCTTCAGTATCTATAGGTATTTTTGAAAAAGATTTTGAAACAACTTTCTCATTTTCACCATCATTAAATTTTACATTTACTTTTAATTGTCTATCCATTTTTATCTCCTTCTTTTTTCTTTAAGAACCAGTTCTTAATTATATATTGCATAAAGTATAAAAAGTTCCCTAAAAATTTTTAATTTCATTTCTAAGCTTTTTTAAAGCTATTGATTTTATATTAGATATGCTTTTTTTAGCCATTTGTTTTTCTTTTGCAATTTGTTTAATTCTTTTATTTTGAAAATAATACATTACTATTATTTCTTTTTCCTTTGGAGATAATTTTAAAATTAACTTTTTTAAATTTTTATATTCTTCTTTTTTTAAAAAGTCTTTTTCTATGTTCTCATTACTTTCTAATGTATCTAAAAGTTCAAATCCATCTTCATTTACTTTATTTAACGAATAGAGTTTCTTATTTCTATTTTTTTCTAAAAAATAATATTTTAGTTTTGACTTTAAAAATCCTCCAAAACTTCCTTTTTCTTCTTTAAAACTAAAAAAAGCAATTACAGTCTCAAAAACTGCTTCATCAAAAAGTTCTTCAAAATCATTTTTATCGTAATATTTTTTTATGCTTGATATCATAAGTGGCTTATATTTATCTATTATTTTTACAATGTCAAAATCTTTTATATTTTCTTTTTCCATAATACACCTCGTGCTTAAAAGTGTATATAAAATTCACTAAAAAGTTTAATTTGACATTTATTTTTTATTTAAGTTTTTTTCCAATAAAAAATTTTTATATTATAAATTTTAAAGATTATTTTAATTAATAATTTTTTCTTTATATAATATTAAAAATTTAAAAACGGAAGTGATTTGATTACCTTTTCAAATTCTTTAAGTCTGAAAAATTCTGCATTCAAATACTGTTTTATAAGTGTTTTATCACTTGTAAAAGTTTCTATAACTTCATCTGTAAAAAGAATTATCTTCTGATTTTCTATTTTTTTAACATATTTTGAATTTACAAATCCTCTTTGATCATCAATATCACTAATTCTATATTTAAAACCAAAAAAACACATTTCATGACCCAATACAATTGGAGGATTTCTTGATAATTTATATGTATTTTTCATCATCTTTTTAATTTGTTTAATTGAAATATTTCTTGAATCTGCAATGTTTTTTATTATATTTGTAGGAATTTTCTTTATTATTTTTATATCTTTTTCTAAAAAAACACTTGACCCAAGACCAACTTTTTCTATTGTATATGGAAGTATTGCAATTATTTTTTTATTTAATATTTCAGAAATATCATCTATTTTAATCATTTTTTCTTTCCTTTTTTTAATTTAAGTGTATATTATTTTCACTTATATTATAATTTATATTCTATTATTTTAAAGAAAGAAAAAACCTCAAAATTATTATTTATAATTTTAAGGTTTAAATTAATTTAATATCATCTAGACAATATTTCTTTGAAATCTTTTAAAGAATTAAATTCTTCTTTTTTATCTATATTCTCTTTAAATTTAATAAGTGCTTTAAAAAACTGTCTCATGTCATACTTTTCATATTCATTTTTCTTAACAGCTATTAAAAAAATGTATTTAACATTGTCCTCTTGCCATTTTATTTTATTTCTTGTAATAAAAATTGATATATGAGATTTTTTTACATATTTCTCATCTCCATGTAAAAGAACAATTCCATTTCCGATTTCTGTGCTATCTAAATTTTCTCTGTGTATTACTGTTTGTAAATATTTTTCTTCAACAAATCCTAAACTATATGAATTTAAAACTATTTTATCTATTGCATCTTTTTTTGTAAGAATTTTATTTATAATTTTAAAATTTTTTTCTGAAAATAATTTAAGATAATTTGAATTTTTCTTTGTAACTGTCGTTTTTATTTTTTCAATATATGTTTCATTTATATTTTTTGGAATTTTTATATATTCGTATCCTTCAAGTTTTAAATTTGAAAATATTAAATAATTTTTTTCATTATAATTTTTTAATTCTTCTCTTGAAATTGCTTTTTCAAAATCAATCCATTCAAAATTATTTTTCAAAATTTCAATAGTATATTTTGATAGTGTATTTCCAAAATTACAAACCAAAAGAGCCTTTGTATTTTTGTAATTTGATGATTTTTCTACAGCTATAATATAAATTGTAATAAAAGCCACTTCATCAATAGAAATATTATAATCATTTTTTTTATTAAATTCATCCACAACATTAAACACTTCATTATAATAATATGGATACTGTTCTTTTATTTCTCCAGATATAGGATTTTTATTATCATAATTATTTCTTTGTCTATATATAGTGAGTTTAAGATGATTTTTTAAATTATACATCAAATCTTTATCTAAAGATAAAAACTTTTCACCTATTTCATTAAAATGGCTATTCAAATTACAAATAAGCTCATCTATTTTTTCATTTTTTAAACATAAAAAATCAACATTTTCTAAAAAGTTTTTACTTTCAAAAAATCTTAAAAATTCAAAAGTATTTTCTCTACTGATATTTAAATTGAGATATTTTTTTATTTTTACTTTTATTTCATTAATCCACATATTGCTTTTAATGTTAGATATTTCTGATATATTATTTACATTTAAAATTAAAATTTTTAGGTAATTTTTAGAAAAGTCTGTAAAAGTAATTCTTTCTTCAACCTGAAATTCAGAAATTATTCTATCGACAATTTTTATTTTTGTTTTCCCATAATAATAATTTAAAAGTTCATCTAATTTATTATCTATTCTTTCAATAAAAAAATCTTTTAGAAAGTTATTTAATTTTTCTTTTTTAAAATTTAAAATAATTCCCTGTTTTTGTTTTATCTCTAAATTAATATCATATTTTTTCAAGTTATTTGAAATTATGCGTATATATTTTTTTATTTCACCATAACTTAGATAATATTTTTTTTGTAAATCGGTGATATAATTTTTTTTCTTAAGTAAATCAAGATATAAAAAATCAATTTCATTAAATATACATTTTTCTTGAACTTTAAGTTTTATACCTTTTGTTTGCTTTCTTTCTAAAATATAATTAAAATTTAAAGAATTAAGTTTCTTTTCTATTCTATCAAGCGAATTTCTTACGGTTTTTTCAGAGCATCCTATGATTTTTGATATTTCTTCGGTTGTTATATATTTATTTGAATTAACTAATAAATCATATATTTTTTCATCGTTTTTATTCATAGAACGCTCCTTTGCTTAATCTAATTTTATTGTTATAATATCTGAAGGATTTATTTCATTTTCTTCTATTTCTGTTTTTTCATCCGCTTTTAAAAAGCTTATATTTCCTTTGTATTTTAAAGAAAATTTTTCTTTTTCATTTATATTTGGATTATATAATCTTAAAATAAGAGAATTACTTTCTTCTGATTTTTTCAATGCTGAAATTACAGCTTTTGAATCTACTTCTAGTAATGAAAAATCTTTTGGCAAATTTTTTTCTTCTTTACTTATTACAAAGTTATTAGTATTATCCAAAATTTCACCTGATTGATAAACAAACATAGGCGTAAGTTTTTCTTTTGCAAATTTATGAATTGCATCAAAATTTTCTTTTGTTTCAAAAATATAATAATTTTGTTCTATTAATTTATTTTTAAGTTTATGTCCTTTTTGTTTTTTGTAAATTCCCGATTCTCTTCCAGGTCTATCATTTAAATTTGGCTTTCCTATATAGCTTACAGATCTAAACAATGTTAAAGCAATTTTAGAATTATCTAAAATTTGATATTCTCTTACTCCATCTGTAACAACAGCTAATTTTTCTTCTTTCCCTATTCCACAGAAAGAAATCATCGGTTCTATTGTTCTTGGTTTTTCCTGCCGATTTTCTTTTTCCCATATTTTTTGTTCTTCCATAGTATTATTTCTTATAATTGTTCCAAATTGACTATTTGAAAAATTCGTATTTTCATTTAATTTAGTTTCAACTACAAGTCTGTATCGATGCTCTATTGCTTTATTCTTTATTTTTGTATTTATACTTATTGACCCGTCTTCGAATAATTTTAAATTAATGTATATTTTTTGGGAAATATCAAAGTCTTCTTTTGCTCTTTTTTTCAAGTTATATGGTATTTTTTGAAGTAATGTAAGTTTTAATTCTGTAAAATATTTTCTTTCGATTATCTTTTTATTTAAAACAATCGCTTTTGTAATTGTTCTATCTTTATCAAAAGTTGAATAATCGTAGCTATCACCTTCATCTGCTGAATTTTCAAAATATATACTTTTAAAATTACCATTTGAAGAAATTGTTATAGTTCCGTCATCTTTTACATCGATTTTATGTTTTAATTTTTCTTTATAATATTCTTTTTTTATTTTAGAAGTTTCTACAATGTTATATGTTTTATATCCCATAGAACAAATTTCATCTTTAAACCTTATTTTTGTTTTGTATAAATTTTTATATTTTTTTAAATTTGAATTTTTTTCGTTATTAACTCCAATTTCTTTAACACTTTTTAAAAGTATTGAATTTAATTTTTTAACTGATATTTTTTCATAATCAATTTTTTTACCATTATAAATAATTTCAAAATTTTCATATGGGCTATAAATAGAACCTTCTATAATACTTTCTCTTTTATAAGGAAGTGTATTATAAACTTGAAAAGAGAAATCTTTCGCAAAAATTCTATCTCCAATTCTTCTCAATGTGATCTCTAAAAGATTTTTAAGCATATCTTCTGCGTTATCATATCTTTGTTCAATTACTGAATTTGTTTTATCGGAATTACACATTCCAATGCTATCATGAGCTGAATTTTTAAGTAAAAGTCTCCATATTTTTTCTATAAAATATTTTTCATAATTTATACCAAGTTTCATTGCAATTGAACTTATAGGTTCAAGAATATTTACAAGATAATTTTCTAATTTGTTATTTTTTATTTTAAGATCTGCCCTTGTTGAAAAAATACTTTTATGAACTCTTGAAAATTGTCCATTTGTAAATTCACCTTCATATTCTTCTAAAGATTCTATATTTTCAAACAAATTATCAAGTGCATTTTCCAAAGAATAAATTTGTAGATTATATTTCGAATTTTTTATAATAGATGTTAAATTTTTTCTTATAGGTTTTTGATCTTCCCCATTAAAAATTATATATGGACTTTGATTATTAAATTTTTTCAATTTATTAATCAATTCATCATAATAATTATCATTTACATCATTAGGTGGATATGCCATTAACCCATAATGAAAAATATTAAATGTTTTTATTTCTTTTCCACTTTTACTTTTCCAAACGAATTCTCTTTCTTTAATAAGATTATCAGAAATTCCTCGTCTAAAAACTGCATATTTTAAGTTAAAATTGCTATAAATTGTAGGCATATCACAACTCATTCCAAAGCTATCTGGTAAATAACCTATCTTTTGATAATTTCCATATTTTAAACTATCACATATTCCATATAATAAATTTCTAATAATTGATTCACCACAAATTACCAAAGTGTCAGTTTGGCTAAACCAAGGTCCTATAATTAGTCTTTCTTCTTTAATAAGCTTTTTTATTCTATTTATATTTTCAGGTCTATATGCAATATAGTCATTTATTATTGAAGTTTGTCCATCTAACAAAAATGATTTGAATTCTTCATTTTTTTCTAAAAAATCTATTATCTCATCAAAATCATAAAGAGAATAAACAATAGATTTTTTATCTGTAAAATACCATTCTCTATCCCAATGAGTATGTGCAATAACATAGTTTATCATAATACATTAAGTTTTCCTTTTTTTATAAGATTATTTCTATGATAAATGTTTACTATAGCAATAATTAATGACCCAATCAAAATACCAAGTACATATATTAAAAGATTACTTACAAGTGGCCAAGCCCAAATAGCAGATTCAGGAAACCATTGAACAGCACCAAATGCTACAGAAAATAATGAACCTATTACAGAACCAAAAACATATAAAGGAACTGTAAATTGAGGTCTTTCAAGTGCAAAAGGAATTGCACCTTCTGAAATTCCCATTAAAGCTAAAAATATCGCAGTTTTTCCTGCTTCTTCAAATTGTTTATCATAAACTCTTCTTTTTACAATATATTTATCAAGAATACTACTTAAACCAAGCCCTATCGATGGAGTTACAATTGCAATAACTCTTGATGTAACTGGCATTATTTTATCTACAGTAAAACCTGTGGCAATAAAACCAGCTGCTTTATTTACAGGACCACCTAAATCAAACGCTGTTGCTGCAGAAAGAACAATACTATATATAATTTGTCCAGACTTTCCTGCAAGCTCTAATAAACTTCTTATTAAATTATTTAAAAATCCACCAAAAGGTGTAATTACATAAACCATTAGAATAAGTGTTACTATAACAGAAATTAATGGTATAAGAAAAGTTGTTTTAAAAGCTAACCAATTTTTAGGCATATTAATTTTATCATTTAATAATTTAACAAAATATCCTATGGCAAATGCAATTATAAGTCCACCAAAAAATCCAGAAGGTGTAACTTGAGTTGTTTCCCATATTCCTTTGTTATTTAAAATTTTTTCAATCGGATTATTTGCAATATATCCTCCTATAAAGCCGCAAATTAAAGCAGTTTTTCCACCAATAGAATTTGCACAAAATGCTGCAAACATTGGTATTGCAAAACCAAATAAAGTAAAGCCAAAAGTTTGAAGTATATATGCAAATTTCAAAATGGCAATATTAAAATCACTAAGCTTTAGAGTATTTAATGCATCAATAATTCCAACAGATGGATCAATCTTCAATAAAACATATGGGATAACTTGTGAAATAGCTCCAAGTAAACCACCCATTATTAAAACAGGTATCATGTGGCTAATCCCTGTCATTAGATGTTTTTGAAATTGCGAAAAATAAGAATTAGTTTGGTTTAAATTACTATTTATATTATTTCTTTTAGTATCTGTTTTTACTCCAACAGTTCTTTTTGTAAGTGGCATAATTTTCTCCTAATTGTTTTTTTGGTCTTCTTCTATTTCTTCAATTACTTCATCAGCTCTTTTTATTGCCTCAGATAATGGTATTTCATATATTTGATATCCTTCAAATCTTTCCATTTTTTCAGGAGTAATGGCTGTAGAAAGTAAAATTATATCAGCCTTTGAAATATCATAATCTGTTAGTTCATTTTTTATTCCATCAGAACCTTGAGTTTCAATTTTTACATCATATCCTCTTTTTTTAGCTGCTTTTTCAATTGCTTCAGCTGCCATAAAAGTATGTGCAAGCCCCATTGTACAAGCACATAACCCCACAAATTTTTTCATAAAGTTATCCTTTCATAATTTTATTTAAATTTTTTACTATTTCTTTTTTAGAATCAACTTCTAAACTCTTTCTAAAATTTTCATCTATTAATTTTCTAGAAATTTTAGAAAGCATTTCAATATGGCTATTATAATCTTTTTCAAAACTAAATAGCGAAATAACAATTTTTACTTTTTCTCCGTTCCAATCAATATAATTATTTAATCTTAAAAAAATCAAATCACTTCTGTTAATTGAAATACTTTTTGTGTGAGGAACTGCCAAAGGAAAAAGTAAAGCAGTACTCATTTCTTTTTCTCTTTTTAAGAGATCATCTTTTGTTTGTTTAAAGTCACTAGATATACCAAGTTCAAAGGCTTTTTTTGAAATAAAATCAATACATTCATCAAAAGAATTTATTTCAAGATCTACAAATACATTTTTGCTGTCAACCATAATACCTCCTGAATTTATGATATAACAAAAATAAAAATAATAATTTGATAATGTAAAAGTAAAAACGGTAAAAAATAAAATTATTAATAAAAATAACCCTAGACTAATTAAACTAAAAATTTTAGAAAAATACTTCAGATAGTATTTAAGTTACAATTAAAAATGCTATGAGTTTAAATTCTCATAGCCTTTTTAAGTTATTCTTTGATTAAATTATTTTAAATCTTTTTAAGTTCACTTAGTTCATAGGTTACTATTAAATACCTATCTTTTTCACATAAAGTTTTAACTGTCATACTCTTTAAAATTTATCATGTACTTCATCTCTTTTTAATGTAGATTGTAATAAGTCTCACAGTAACGTACTTTTACCGATTTAATACACGCCCTAAAACCTAAAAAACATCCTCTATCCTTTTCCATGTAGCATCACTCATATCTTCATTATAAATCGTATTATTAATATAAAGTCGTGTGTCTTTATCCCTAACAAAACCCCAATTAATTTTATATTTTGTAGCATAATCTTTAAAAGCATAGAATTTGTTTTCGATTTGCTTATCGATGTTCTTACTTACACCTTTTCTCTCTCCGCCCTTAGTTTCTAATATCCAAACATCACCATTTTTCTTTCTTACTATATAATCGGGATAGAAGAGATATTCTTTGTCCAAATTAGTTCCATAAATTATTGAAAGATACTGTCTGCCCGTATCTCCATTTTTATAAAACCAGTCTACATCGTCTCTTTCTTCTAAATAATTTTCCAAAAGTTGTTCGGGGGTAGATCGAAATTGTGAAGTTGTCATGGAAGTATTATATTCCTTATAAGCATTATTCTTATATTCTTCTACATTTTTTTCATATGGAAGATACCTATAAAAATCTTCCAAAGGCATTCTCCATTTTTCCGTTTTCTTTTGTAACACTTGCATTTGTCTTTCATCTGGAAGTGCTGCAAGTTCTATAAAATCATCACGAAGCCTATAAGCATTATTTATCATAAAGGCATACCACTCACGATTGGATAGGGATAAAAGTTTTTTAGTAGATGGAATATTCTTATGGAATAAATGTTGAAGTATTGCTCTCATCTTGTTGGAAGGAACGCCCGTAACTTTTTTAATCATATCAACTGCGTGAAGACAATCAATTCCATGCTCGTGAGTTGACACTTCATAGGCTATCTTTCTATTTTCGCCTTGTTTTTCATCAACTATATCTTTGAGTTTTATAAACTTACCAGTCCTAAAGGTAGATATAACTTTTGTTCCCATTATAAAACCATAAGACTCTAATAATTTTTCATTGTCCTTTTTAATGTTGGTTAGTTTATATTTTTCTTTAAAATAGTCATATGCCCTATCTCTAACTAATACTTCATCTACAAACTGATAGTCTTTGTTTCTAAATTCTTTTACAAGTTCAAAATCTTTGCACTTATCTTTTAGAAACAACCTCTTAACTTCATAAGCATTTCCGCCCTGTATAACAGATTCTTTGTACTTTTCATCGAATGTATAGAGAAAGCAAAAATCTAATAGGTCGTTGTTATAGTGCTTTGCACGAGGCATTCTCCTTATGCGTCCTATTGTTTGTGTTTCAAAGGTTTCTGTCATATTTTCACGAAGTTTTACAAGTATTTTTGCACGTGGACAATCCCATCCCGTGGAGATAGCTTGTTTCATAATCAAGAGTTTGACTTAGAATTTTCGTCTGTAACATCGAGTGTATTTATTTTCTCCTCACTTAACCATTTAGCAAGCATTTTATTTTTATAGGTGTAACCCATATTTGTTAGATGTTCTTCTACAAAATTAACTAAAGATTCACTCATATCTGGAAATTGTATAATTACTAAAGGATTGATTTTTTCTCCTATTTTCTCATACTCGGCTTTGATTTCTTTTCTCTTTTCATCAGCTTTTTGTATTAGATAAATAGTTTCACTTTCAAGATCGTCCATCTCATCTGCTTCAATACTAGGATTGATGTAAAGTGCCTTAGTTATAAGACCAGAATTTATCACATCTTCTTCTGGTATTTCATAAAATTCTGCCATCGGATTTTTGACGGTTGTTGCAGATACCCTTATTTCTCTATCGGCATTAAGAGCATTTAAAATATCGTCAGCTTTTGAGGTGTTATTTAGATGTTCTTCATCGATGATTGTGATAAATGAAAGCCTTTCTCTGTGAGCTTCAGCAATTCTTTCAAAAAGATTTTTCTTTTCGCTATCTTTAAGGGCATTATTCTTTTTATTGGTTATCATTTCCCAGTTTATGAAATAGGTATAACCACCCTTGAAGCCTTGTAGAAGAGCATCATGTATATTAGCAGATTTTGCGTGAGGAATAAATTCGTCCATTTTATCTTTGGACTGTTCCTCTAAATCTCCCTTGCCCGGAGTAAGCCAGATAAAAATCTTGTTCGGATCTTTCCAAAGAAGATAGTCAAAAATATAGGAGAGTAAAATTATAGTTTTCCCCGAACCCGTTGGACTTTTCATGATTATTTTTCTCTTGGAATTTGGATCTGTGGACTTGTCCAAAAGAAAGTTTTTGGCATCCATTTGAAAATCAAATAAATCTAACATCATAACTCGTTGACCTCTCTTAATTCTTCTGTGAAATAGTAGTCTGGAATAGTAACAACTTCAAGTTTCCTCTCCTCGATACTGTCTTTGATTTCTTTGTTAATCAATATAAATGATGGACTGTATAAATCACCACTTTCTTTCATTTCAGAATGTGCAATCTTTAAATCTTCATCAGATAAAATAATTCTTCTTTTTTCTCCGTCAATCTCACACATATTTTCAAGCTCGACCATTTCCTTGATATAATCAAGAAGCTTAGAAGATAAAATTTCCTCATCTTCTGATAGTTTTGGTATAAATTCTGTTTTATAGTATTTAAGGTTGTGCGGTAAATCTTTTTGTATATTTTTTAATCTCTGATAAGTGATTTCTTCGCAAATATTATTTTCATTGTTCGTGCATAGAATGTATTTTCTGTTGCCACCGTCTTCTTTATTTAGCTCCATTACAGCGTGTCCCGTTGTTCCAGATCCTGCAAAGAAGTCTAAAACTATCCCATCTGTATTCTTTAAAGATATTTTCATTAATTCTATATATAATTTTGTAGGTTTCGGTGTACTAAATATACTTTTCGCCTCAGGCAATAATTTAAGTAATTCTTTCTTGCCCTCTGTCGATGTTCCAAATATATGTGAATCAAACCATGTATCTACAACCGCCCCTTTAAATTTTACTTCATCATAAAATACTTTTAATTGTGGTCTCCCTTTTCCATTTTTACCAAAAACTATCCTATTATCAGCCAAGGCACTGGCGAATTTATCTTGAGAAATTCGCCAGTGCCTCCCTCTTGGAGGGAGGTGCTGGACTCCCGTATTAGGATTTACTATAGGATAAGTCAAATTAGGACGCACATTAGGAGCATCAAATGGATCTGCTTTCCACAATCCTCTTGGGTCGTTATCAGGATTTGAAAATTTAGTTTTATCTGTTTCTTTCGGTAAAAATGTAAACCCCTTTAATTGTTCCCATTTATACCTGTTACTATCTTTCAATCTCCTGTTGTCTCCTCTTTTATATTTTGCATACACTATAATATATTCATGATTTATACTAATATCTGTATCGTTTTGCTTTGAAGTTCTGTTATGCCATGGGATTGATGTCAAAAAATTTTCTTCTCCAAAAACATCATCACATAATAATTTAAGTTGTGCGTGTTCATTATCATCAATATTAATAAAAATAGCGCCATCTTCTGAAAGAAGTTTTCTTGCTATTTTCAGTCTTTCATTCATAAAAGATAGCCACTTTGAATGTCTGTACCCATCATCAGTTCCTACAAAATTATCATCATAAATAAAGTCCTTATTCCCCGTATTGTAAGGTGGATCTAAGACTCTCACTACTTTGATACAATTTAATGCATGACTTTTTGAAATGACTATAATACCAGTTTGCACACCCCTATTTAAAAAGCGTTAAAAGGTTTAGAAATAAAAAATCGCCTGTACCATAAGTTGGCACAGGCATACAAAAATTTATGCTTATTTATAAATATCAATCGTATGAGATAATTTTACCTCTATTAATAAATTGTCTTAAATGTTCAGCTGTATAAGAGTTTCTATACTTAATAAAATCTATAGGATAACCTTGAAACATCAATTTCCCTCCAAGTTTTCCTCCCTTTGGGCCAAGATCTATGATCCAATCCGCCTTGCTAATTACAGATAGGTTGTGTTCAATTATTATAAGAGTATAACCTTTTCTTATTAATTCATGCATAAGGTTCATTAAATTCTCTATGTCTGATTCATGAAGTCCAGTAGTAGGTTCATCCAATATTATTATCTCAGATATATTATTTAATAGCATTTGAGCTATCTTTAGTCTTTGAAGTTCTCCACCAGAAAAAGTGTCAAGGGTTTGTCCAAGCTTAATATAGGATAAGTTTGCTTCAATTAATGACTCTAAAACTGCATTTATTTTTGGATTGTCATAAAACATTTTCCTAGCTTCTATAGCTGTCAATTCAAATACCTGACTAATATTCTTACTCCTATATAAATAAGAAAGAGCCTTGTCGTTAAATCTTTTGCCTTGGCATTTTTCACAGATATATTCAGAGTCTCCCAGATAAGCTAAGTCGAGTTTAATAGTTCCTTTCCCTTTACATTCAGAGCAGGCTCCTTTGCCTGTTACTGAAAATAAGGACTTGTCTACCTTATTTTCTTTGCTAAATATTTTTTTAATCTCATCATATATTCCCAAATAAGTGACAATGTTAGAACGACTGGAACCTACCGGCAGACTTTGATCCAAAATTGTAGAATCAGGATACTTATCTTTAAAAAGTTCTCTTATCAAGGTGCTTTTTCCTGAACCTGCTAACCCTGTTACTAGGGTAAGAGCATTTTTAGGAATTTTAATAGATATATTTTTTATATTATTTTTGGAAACATTATTTAATTCATAGAATGTTAGGAAGTCTTTCTTTTCTTCATTTATAAGATGCTTTTTCAAAAATGACTTTGCAGTTATTGTACTAGACTTTAATAATTGAGAGTAACTTCCTTGAAAGGTTATTTCTCCTCCTTGTCTTCCTGCCCCTTCTCCAAAATTTATAAGGTAATCACATTCTTTAATCATATCTAAATCATGGTCGACATATAAGACAGTGTTTCCCTTATCTTTAAGTCCTTTAAAAATATTTATAATTTCCTTTATATCTTCCAGATGAAGTCCTACACTTGGCTCATCAAAAATATATAAAACATCAGACAAAGAGCTATTAAGATATTTTATCATCTTTATTCTTTGGGATTCTCCTCCGGATAAAATTGTGGTAGGTTGATTTAATTTTAAATAATCTAGACCAACAAGAGATAAACTTTTTAATTTAATTTTTAATCCATGAGTAATTTCACTAACATTCTCATCTTTAATTTCAGCTACAAAATCAAAGAGATCATTAATTTCCATATTGGTACAATCTGCTATAGACTTCCCTTTTATTTTCGCACTTAAAACTTCTTCATTAAGTCTTGCTCCGTGACAAGTCGGACAAGTTTCTTTTATTAAAATCCTATCCAAGTCTTTTTTGCATTGTGGATTTTCTACATTTACAAAACTTTCCATAATTCTTGGAATCACGCCAAAATATTTAGCTGTTTTATGCCAATTAGGGTTTGGATTTTCAGGTTTTATTTTTTGAGAATATAAAAGCAAATCAAGTTCATCTTTATTATAGGCAGATATTTTTTTATCATTGTCAAAATATCCCGATTCTGTATATCGAGTTAATCTCCATCCTCCATCTTTAAATGTTGGAAAATTTATTGCATTACCATTTAAAGATTTATCAAAATCTATTAATTTATTAACGTCAATTGAGTTAACTTCTCCTAGTCCTTGGCAAGTCTTGCACATTCCTGCTGGATTATTAAATGAATATTTCATAGAATAACCTATAAAAGGTCGAGCAAGTCTAGAGTACAAAAGTCTCAAATCTGAATATATATCCGTAACTGTACCTACTATTGATCTGGAATTACCTCGAATTCTCTTTTGATTTATAACCAAAGAAACAGGAAGATTTGAGATGAAATCTACAGGCGGTTTTTTATATTTAGGTAATAAGTTTTGAACATAACTCGAGTAAGTTTCATTTAAAAGTCTTTGAGATTCACTTGCTATGGTATCAAAAACAAAGGAAGACTTTCCCGAACCAGATACTCCGGTAATCGCTATAAGCTTATGTTTTGGGATTTTTACAGAAATGTTTTTCAAATTATTTGTTCTAGCATTTTTTACTTCTATATAATCATTCATCTTTTCTTATTCTAGCCTTTCTAAGTTCCTTTGAGAATTTATTGGATAAATCAATAAAGTTTTCTTGCTCCTCATTTGTAAAAGATTTTATAGCTATTTCGTAAAGGGTCATGTGTTTTCTTGAAATATTTATTAGCAAATCCTTGCCACTATCTGTAAGAAAAGTATATAGCTCTCTTCCATCTAATTTATTTGGTATTTGCTCAATATAGCCCATTGTTTTTAATTCTTTCAAAGCCTTTGATAATTTAGTCCTGGATACTCCTAAGATTAAGCTTAATCCTGAAGGTAAAATTTTTCCTTCTTTTTCAACTTGATATAAAATATCATATTGAAGCCATGTAATTTCTTTTGGATTGACAAGGCTTCTCTCTGCAACCATTTCGCACTGTAATTCTATAAGTGTTGCTTTTAAATCCATAACTTGATCTCCCTATTCTATATAGTTTCTGTTTAGAAATTATATCATATTTCAAATTATTTTTGAAGCCTTTTACAATTACAAATTACATTTAAATAAATCCAAAAAAATACCTGTACCATAAGTTGGCACAGGCATGATTCTTTCTATAATATTAATTGATTTACTATTTTTTGAACTGCATAATAGTCATATCCAGCATTAGTTAATCTCCTTTTTCTCTCCTCTCCATTGCCCCAATCACCTCGTATAACTTCTCTAGCTAATTGGTCGATTGTCTTGCCAACTGGATAAACTATCTTTCCATTTGCATCAAATACTTTTAGTCCAAATCTATCAGCACATCTTTTGGCATTATCTAAATTTCTAAATGCACCTTTCTGGCTTTTAGCATCAGACCAGGATTTTCTTACTCTATATAAGTTGTTTGTTGATTTGCTGATAGAGTTATTTCCTCTAAGTCTTTTATTTACTTCACTTGCAATATATGGAAACTTACTTCCAAGGTATGGTCCTGGACAGTTTGTATTGGAGTACCACTCATGCTTTTGAAGGACACCATCTTTTCCTCCAGTGTATGTGCAATTCTTGATTCCATTTCTTCTACAAATATCAGTTACTAGTTTGATTAAAGTTTCTAAAACCTCATCACTTACTGGCCAATTGCCACCATTACTTGAATTTGCAACTTCAATAGTAACTGCTCGATTATCGCACCATGATGAAGAAGTACACCATGATCTATGGCTCTCATCAACACATAATATGACTTTATTATCCTTCCCAATCCCATAGTTACATGATGCCCGTCTTGACCTTGGTTTAAATATTTCTCCTATTACTGCTGCATTAATTGCTCCGGCCGTGTGGTGGATGGCAATTTTTGTGATTGGTTGATTTCTTCTTCCACTATGATTTGGGCTGTAATTTACCATATTTACTAATTTACTATTACTCATTTATTTGTCCTCCTTAAATTGTTCTAATAGAGTTTTTAGTTTTTCCGGAACGGGAAGTCCTAAGGCTACAGAGTTTTCTAAAATAGAAAGTCCTTCATTTGCTATATAAAAAAAGATGATGGCGCAT